>CAZNBH010000101.1:0-3773 GCA_964571355.1 uncultured Aquifex sp. | reverse complement strand
AGCCCTCGGTGTTAACGCCGAGCAGTTCGAAAAGCTCTTCTTTATCCCGCAAGGTAGGTATGCGGAATTTTTTAATACCACCCCCGCCCGAAGGCGGGAGTTGATAATTTCCCTTTTAAACCTCGAAATATATCAAAAGCTCGGGGAGGCTTTGGGTCAAGAGCTTTCGGAGGTGGAGCAAAAACTTTCCCACCTCGAGGGGATTTTTGAAGGTTTAAAGGAGTATACCCCCCAAAGGTTGAAACAACTAAAAGAGGAACTGAAAAAGGTCGAAATCTCCCTCCAAAGGCTTAGAAAGGAAAAATCCCTTTTGGAGGAAAAACTCAAAAAACTCCAAAGGTTGAAGGAGCTAATCGACCTACAAAGGAGACTAAGGGAGGAATTGGAAAACCTAAAAGGGGAAAATCTCGAGAAACTCCGCAAAGAGGTTGAATTTTTGAGAAAGCTTTCGCCCTTTGCGGGTAAATTGCAAAAGTACCTTTTCCTAAAAGGGGAACTGGAAAAGGTGGAAGAGGACATTAGAAGGACAAAAGGGGAAATAAACCACCTCCAAAGGGAAATAGAAAACCTCCAACACCGAAAAGGGGAACTGGAAAAAGAACTCAAAACCCATACAGGGCAAAGGGAAATTATCGAAGACTACAAAGGGATTTTGGCAAACCTCGAACGTCTTGAACCCAAGCTCGAGGAGCTAAAGAAAAAACTAAAACGGATAAAGGAAGAGGAAAAAAAATTATCCGAACAGAGGGAAAGGTTGGAAAAACTTAAAAACCGCTACAGGGATTTATTAAAGGAGGTGGAAACCCTTAAGGGGGAACTCGAAAGGGTCGAATATTCCCCCGAAAGGGAAATAAAACTCGTATCCGAACTCCAAAGGGCGGAGGAATTTAGAAGGCTTTCCCTCGAAAGGGAAAAACTCCTAAGCGAAATTTCCCAAACGGAGGGGGAAATCAACCGTTTAAACAACCTTTTGGAGGAAAAGGAAGAAAAGCTAAAGAAACTCCTGGAGGAACTGGAAGAGCTAAAAAAACGGGAAAGGGACTATCTCATCTACCTCCTCGTTAGGGATTTAAAGGAGGGGGAGCCCTGTCCTATATGCGGATGTCCCTACAAAGGTGAAAAACACTTTGTGGAAACCGATTTCGACCCAAACCTTTTGGAGGAATTGGAAGGCTCTATAGAAACCTTAAAAGGGGAAATAGAGGAACTAAAACGTTTAAGGGCTGTAAAGGAGGCGGAGCTAAACCGCTTAAGGGAAAACCTCTTAGAAATCGAAAACCGCATAGGGGAAATGGAAAGTGTTAAACCTTTGGAGGAGGTTAAAAGGGAACTCGAAAGCCTCCGAAGGGAAAAACAACTAATGGAAAAACTCCAAAAGGAATTGGAGAAAAAGGAAAAACTCCTGGAGGAATTGAGGGAAGAAATTCATAAACTCGAGGTGGAAATAGAAGGTGAGGAAAAAAGTCTTCGGAGCGAACGGGCTTTGTTGGAGGGAGAAACAAAGGAAATAAAAGACTTCCTGGCTAAGGTAAAGGAGAGAACCAAAATAACCCCCCCGAAGGGGCAAAATCCCTTTACATATCTAAAAAACGAGATAGGCAAAAAGGTGAAAGAATACGAGGAAAGGCTTGAGCGCCTTAGGAATGGGCTTGCCGAGGTGGAAAGGAAACTCTCCTCCGCCGAGGCGGAACTAAAAAAGGTGGAAGAAACCCTAAGGGGACTACTCGAAAAAAGGGAAAACCTTTTGGTGGAACTGAAAACAATAGAGGGAGAACTCCAAAAGGTATCGGTAAAACCGGAAAGTATCCCCAAACTGGTAAAGGCTCTGGAAGAGCTCCCGCAAAAGGAGGAGGAGCTAAAAGCCATCGAAGGGAAATTGGAAAACCTAAAGCTCCGTTTGGAGGAGGTGGAAAGGGAGATAAATACCTGCGGAGGTTTAGACCTCCAAGAGCTCCCCGAGGTGGAGAAAAAAATCGAAACCCTAAAAGGGGAAGAGGAAAAACTCCTCCAAAGGAAAGGTTATTTAAAAGAGGAAATCTCCCTAACGGTGGAAAGGATAGAGGAAAAACGGCAATTGGAAGAGGAACTCGAAATCCTCCGCAAAAGGGAGGCTGTTTTAAAGACCCTTAAGGAGGATTTCAAGTCGAACAAACTTATCGACTTTGTGGTCGACAAAGCCCTTTCCGACGTGGTGGAAATAGCGGGGGAAAACCTCTTTAAGTTGACCGATAGGTATAGGTTTACCCTCAAGGGGGGAAATATCTACGTCCTCGACCTCTTTGAGGAAAGCGAGAGAAATGTAAAAACCCTTTCGGGGGGTGAAACGTTTTTGGCTTCGGTTTCCTTCGCCCTTGCGTTGGGTGAATATGTAGGCTCGAACGCGGCGGTCGAAAGCCTCTTTATAGACGAAGGTTTTGGAACCCTCGACAAGGAGAGGCTCGAAAAACTGGGAAACCTCTTTGAGACCTTGAGGTTAAAACTCGACAAGGTGGTTGGAATAATTACCCACCTCGAGGAACTAAGTCAGTTCTTCGACCAACAGATATTGGTGGAAAAAACCCCCGCGGGTTCCCGCGTGAAGGTTATCTTTTAATAGTTCCTTTAAATGGAAAACGAGTTAAAAATCCCCCTCCACGTTGCCTTTATTATGGACGGAAACGGGAGGTGGGCAAAAAAAAGGGGGTTACCGAGGGTAAGGGGGCACGTCGAAGGTGTCAAGGCGGTCGAAAGGACCATAGAAAAGGCAAAAGAATTGGGGATTAAGTACCTCACCTTTTACGCCTTTTCCACCGAAAACTGGAAGAGACCCGAGGAGGAAGTCCGTTTCTTAATGGAACTCCTAAGGGAGTATTTAAAGCAGAAAAGACCGACCTTTGTAAGGGACAATATAAGGGTTTCCTTCATAGGGAGGAGGGATAGGATTCCCGCCGACACCTTGAAGGAGATGGAAAAAACGGAGGAAGAAACCGCAAAGTGCAACGGTATTTGGGTTTTCGTCGCGGTGGACTACGGGGGAAGGGACGAAATAGTTAGGGCGGTGAACCGTATAATAGCCGACGGCTACAAGGAGGTAAACGAGGAACTTATAAGGAGGTACTTGGACCTCCCTATTGACGTTCCCGACCCCGACCTCCTGATTAGAACCGCCAACGAGAGGAGGGTTTCCAACTTCCTCCTCTGGTATTTGAGTTATACCGAATTCTACTTTACTCCCGTTTTGTGGCCCGATTTTGACGAGGGGGAACTATTGAGGGCTATAAAGGATTTTTCCAAACGGGAGAGAAAGTTCGGGGGTTTGAACCCCGAGGGTTAACCCTTTTTTAGGCTATCCAAAATCTGTTTTTGGGTTGCAAAGGCCGTAAAGTATCCCTTTATAGTTCTATCCCTCAAAACCACCACGGTGGGCAAAACCAATACCCTAAAAAGGGAACCCATAATTTTCCCCCGTTTGGTTCTAACGTCGAATTTGAACACCTTGAGGTTCTTGGGGAGTTTTTCGATTTCCTCCTCCTGTTTGGGACAGAGTTTGCAGTTCGCACCGTGGAAGTAAAGGACAACATCCCCTTTTTTGGGAATATTTATAGGGAGAACCCCCTTTAGGTTGGGAACGTTTATTAAATCCTCCACCCGTTTACCTATTAGTTTTTTTGTATAGGAGAGCATTTTTTTGAATTTCCACCAGCGGTAGAGGGCGTAACCTGTAATACCGAAGGCGGCGATAAACAAAATCAGGAGAAATATATCCCAAAATCCCATAAGGTTTTTATTCTTAT
>CAZNBH010000100.1:0-3795 GCA_964571355.1 uncultured Aquifex sp. | reverse complement strand
GGGGGTTTCTTTCCAAAACTTAACACACCTTTAAAGGTGGGGGGGAATAATAAACCACTTATGGTAAAAAAAATTTTTGCTTTGACCCTTTTAGGTGTTTCCACCTTTGCACTACCCCAAATGGGAAAAGCGGATAGCTCCACCACCTGTCCCACCCCCCAACAAGCCCAAGAGAGTATAGGGAAAATTTTTAGGGTTCCCATAAAGGTGGTGGACGTAAAACCGGCACCCATTAAAGGTCTTTGCGAGGATATAGTCCAGGTTGGGGGACAGAAGTTTATCCTCTACACCGATTCGAGTGGGAGGTATCTACTCCTCGGTTCGAGACCCTTCGTGAGCATTATAGACCTAAAGACCCAAACCAACTTAACCCAGAAGGAGCTCGAAGAACTTAATAAGCTTTCCCAGAAGCAGGTTCACGAGCTCGACAAATACGTAGCCTTCACCTACGGGCATAAAGGTAAGGTGGTCTACCTCTTCACCGACCCCGAATGCCCCTTCTGCCAAAGGCTCGAGCCCACCCTTAAAAAGCTCGCCGATGAGGGGCTAATCCAGGTTAAGGTAATACTGTTCCCCCTACCGTTTCACCCCCACGCCAGGGAGAAGGCCGTTGCTATAGCCTGCCAACACCTCGGTTGGAAAGCCCTCCAAGGGAGCTACTGGAACGAAAAAAGGATGGAAAAACTCGAAGAGTGGCAGTGCAAAGAGGGTGAAAAACTCGTAGAGGAAAGTATAAAGATAGGTCAAAAGTACGGGGTGAGCGGAACCCCCACGATGATTACCGAGGATGGCAAAAAGGTTGTAGGTGCATTGCCCGAACCTTTGCTCAAAAAGGAACTCGGTCTGGACAAAAAATAGAATAGACCCTTCGGAGGGGATAAATAATTAATCCCCCTTATGTCCAATAGATGGGTCGCCTATATCTCCGCCCTCGGGGCGGCTTTTTCCTACTCTCTAAACCAAATCTACAACAAACGGCTCGTTTTGAGCTTCGGGACGCTCCCCTCGTTGGTTGCGGTATACGCCGTTTTAACCGTTAACGACTTTATCCTCTGTTCCCTTTTTGGGGATTTTTCCCTACCCTCCCAGGGGGTGCTTTTGGAGTTGGTGTTCCTCTCGTTGGTGGGAACCGTTTCAATCCTCCTATTGTTTTTGAGCTTGAAACACCTACCGGTGGGGATTTCCCTAACCCTCGCCAATATGTCCCCCCTCTTCTTGACCCTTTTGGTGTTCCTATCCAACGGAAAACTCCCCTCGGGGGGAAAACTCTTTGCGATATTCCTCGCGTTGGTATCCATTTATCTAATTACCCACGAGGGGACAAACTCCAAAGGTAGGCTCAAATACTACCTGCTCCCCCTCGGTACGGCGCTGGGCTGGGGGGTATTCGGCTGGGAGGTTTACCGCTTGCAACACGTATACGGGGTCAACCCCTTCGCAATAGCCTTCTATACATCGCTCTATATGTTTATAACCTTTCTTTCAATATACCTCGCCGCCTTCGGCGGGGATTGGAAACCCCTCGTAAGGATTTTTAAAAACAAAACCTCCCTCAAGTGGGTTCTCCTAAGCGGTCTTTTGACCTCTTTGGGGTTTGTTCTATCGGTTATCCCCTTCGGGTTGGTAAAACCCGAAGAAGCCCCCGTAATAGAGACCCTTTTCACCTTTTCGACCCCCTTGGGGGCTTTGTTTTCCTACCTCCTGTTGGGGGAAAGGCTCAAAATCCACCAAATGGTGGGGATAGCCCTTTCTTTCCTCTCGTTGGTGCTGTTTTTCACCCTTTAGGGGGTAAAAATCTCGTAACACCTCCCCAATTTGGTCGCCCTTTTAAATTCCCCTTCGAGGTATTCTTCCGCTTCTTCAAAAGCTTCGACGAGGGGTTTTCCCCTTGCCATCAGCGCCGCCACAGCCGACGATAGGGTGCAACCGGTTCCGCGGGGGTGTTTGCCCACCCTCCTTTTGGTATAGGTGAAAATCTCCCCCCCTTCGGTGAGGAGGTAGTCGACCACCTTATCGGGGTTTTTCGAATGCCCACCCTTTAGAAGGATATTTCTAAAACCCATACCCCTCAAAGTTTCGAGCAGTTTTAAAGGTTCTTCCGTTTGGAGGTTTGCCAAAAACTTGGCCTCCTCAAGGTTGGGGGTGATTAAAAAGATTTCCTTTGCGAGTTTTAGATAAACCTTGGGGTCGTCCACCAGGGGTTTGCCGTTTTTCGAAAACATTACGGGGTCTACCACGAAGGGGATACCTCCAAAGGTTTCCAAGGCTATTTTTAAAAACCTCCCTCGGGAGAGCATCCCCACCTTTACCACCGAGGGGGTAAAGTCCTCCTTCAAAACCTTTAATTGGTTTCTAAAAAACTTTTCCTCCACGGGTTGAAGACCGAAAGCCCCACAACTGTTTTGGGAGGTGTTGGCGGTAATCACCCCCAAGGGGTGAACCCCAAAGTTGGAGAACACCACGGTGTCCCTTATCAACCCCGCACCCCCCGAGGGGTCCAACCCCGCTATTATTAGACCTACGGGAGGCATATAATTGATATTCTCGCTATAAAATCGTTTATACCAACTTTGTTAAATTAAATTTAGAGGAATGGCTACCAAGAGGGATTACTACGAGATACTCGGGGTTCCGAGAAACGCCACCCAGGAGGAGATAAAAAAGGCTTACAGGAAATTGGCGAGAAAATACCACCCCGACATATGCAAAAAACCGGAATGCGAGGAGAAGTTCAAGGAGATTAACGAAGCCTATCAGGTTCTCTCCGACCCCGAAAAGAGGAAGCTTTACGATACCTACGGGCACGCCGCCTTCGAAGGCGGCGCCACAACCCCCCCGCAGGGCGAAACCTTTCAAAACTTTAGTTTCGAAGGGTTCGAGGACGTCTTTAAGGAGTTTTTCGGCGGGGGTAGCATCTTCGACCGTATTTTTGAGGAGGCGGTCTTCGGCGGGAGGCGGAGGAGGAGAAAAACCCGCTACGCCCCCCAAAAGGGTGAGGACATATACCACACCGTGGTTTTAAGCCTCGAGGACGCCTTTAAAGGAACGGTTGTAACCATCCCGGTAAACCGAAGGGTGGAATGCCCCGTTTGCAAGGGTAAAGGGACGGCAAACGAGAGGGCTTGCCCCCGCTGCGGCGGTAGTGGGAGGATAACCTTCCAACCCAACCCCTTTATGGTTGTAGAGGAAACCTGTCCCACCTGTAGGGGTGCCGGTGTTATAGCCGAACCCTGTCCCGAGTGCGGTGGCGAGGGATACGTTTACAAACAGGAGGAGGTAAAGGTTCGGATTCCCCCAGGGGTGGACACCGGGACAAAGCTAAAGGTCGAGGGAAAAGGTCACGCCGGTAAGTTCGGAGGTCCCCCGGGAGACCTATACATAATCACCAAAATAGAACCCCACCCCGTGTTCGAAAGGAGGGGGGACAACCTCTACGTGGATGTAAACATAACCTACCCCGAGGCGGTGCTGGGGGGTGAGGTCGAGGTTCCCACCCTCGAGGGGGAAACGGTAAAGGTAAAAATCCCCGAAGGGACCAAGGAAAACGACACCGTAAGGGTGGAGGGTAAAGGTATGCCCCGCCTAAGGGGTGGTGGAAGGGGAGACCTGATAGTGAGATTCCATATAGATGTCCCCTCCTTCGGATGGCTTGCAAAACTCACCGGTAAAGAAAAAAGGATTAGGGAACTCCTCGAGGAACTCCAAAAGGAACTCCCCAAACCGGAAAGGATTAGGAAAAGAAAAACATAAGGAGGTGTGAGCGATGAGGAAAAGAAAGGGTTTTTATACGATTGG
>CAZNBH010000099.1:0-3840 GCA_964571355.1 uncultured Aquifex sp. | reverse complement strand
TTCGTTTTTTCCGAAAGGAGGTTAAGGGAAAAGTTTAGGTCCATAAAGAGGGCTTTCGAAACCCGTTACCCCAACGTGGAATTTACATGGTCTTACAAAACCAACTATTTAAAAGCCATTTGTGCAATCCTCCACCAAGAGGGGGAAACGGCGGAGGTAGTCTCGGAGTTCGAATACGAAAAAGCCCGCCGCTTGGGTATTCCCGGCGACCAAATAGTCTTCAACGGTCCCTATAAACCAAAGGAAGCCCTCCTAAGGGCTATAGAGGAGGGAGCCAGGATAAACGCCGATACCTTTGAGGAGCTCGCCGATATAGAGGAAATAGCAAAGGAACTCGGTAGAAAGGTAAAAATCGGAATCCGTATAAATATGGATACCGGTATACAGCCCCGTTGGGATAGGTTCGGTTTCAACCTCGAAAGCGGTCAGGCGGAGGATGCGGTAAAGAGAATAGCGGCGAGCGAATGGCTGGAATTAAACGGTCTACACTGCCACATAGGAACCTTTATCCTCGAACCGAAGGCTTACGAGAACGAAGTTAGAAAAATGGTAAACTTTGCCTACCACATAGAGGACAACTACGGTTATAAAATCGAATACCTCGACATCGGCGGAGGCTTGCCGTCCAAAAACCGTTTAAAGGGTATCTATCTCCCACCCGAGGTAGCCGTTCCCGATATAGATGAGTACGCCGAAAGGATAACCACAGCTCTCCTCGAAAGCCTAAGACCGGGGGACTTTCCCAAACTTATTATCGAAGCGGGTAGGGCTATAGTCGACGAGGCTGGCTTTTTGATAACAACCGTTTACGCCTCAAAGAGGTTGCCCAACGGGGTAAAGGGTTACGTAATCGATGCCGGGGTTAATATACTTTTCACCGCCTTCTGGTACAACTTCAAGGTGGAGGTCGACCGTCCTCTCCACGGAACCCCCGAGCCGAGCATCCTCTACGGTCCACTATGCATGAACATAGACGTTATAAACGACCTCGAGTATCTCCCCCCCATGCCGAGGGGAACGCGTTTAATCCTATCCCCCGTGGGGGCTTACAACGTAACCCAATGGATGCAATTCATCAGATACAGACCCAACGTGGTTTTAATAGATATGGAGGGAAAGGTTCACCTCATAAGGGAGGCCGAAAATATAGACGACATCGAAAGGAGGGAAAGACTTCCCGAACATCTAAGGTTGATTTGATTCTTTGTATACCTTTTGAGTTTTTTTGTTTTCTCTTTTTTTCTTACCCAAACGTTGTTCAACTTTTTTGAGGTAATCCTTGGCGGTCAAATTCTCGGGGTCCAATATGAGAACATCTCTAAAAACTTTAAGAGAAGCTTCCAAATTCCCCAAATGGTAGAAAGCTTTTCCCTTTTCGACCAGGAATGGAACACTTGCCGGGTAAAGGTTTAGCATCTTTAGGGCAACCATCAGTTGGTCTCTGTACTTTTTCTCCTTTTCGAGGACTTTACAGAGCCTTAGATTCCCGTAATAGTTGTAAAAATCTATAGCCAAGACCTTGTAGAGGACTTTTTCGGCATCTCCCCATTTATGCTGAGCCATTAGCGGTAGGGATAAGCCCAATTTCGCCTCGACCGAAGCCGGAGCCGCCTGGTTGGCTTTGTCATAGTGATAAATAGAGTTGTTATACTTCCCCCACAGGTAATAGAGCCATCCGAGCCTCAAATTTACCGTGTAAGTATTGGGATAAGCCTTATAAACGGGCATCAAAGCCCTAATAGCGTCTTTGTAATCACCTATCTTTTCGTAAAAAAAGGACTGCTGATAAGCCTTCTTAATTTCCTCGTAGGATAGGGAAAAAACAAAGAGGGGAATAAAGAGTAGTACCAATAAGAGTTTTCGCATGAAGCTTAAAATTAAAACGAATAACCGATATTGGCGGTTATAGCAAAGACTCCGACGTTGTTCGTTCCGGTAAGTGTTCTTTCTTTATACCAGTCATAACCCAATTGGGCACCTACCCAAATCTTTTTGCTGAAGTAGTAAGTTCCGTGGAGTTTTAAACCGCCTCTGTACTTTTCCGTTAAGTTGTAAACAACAAAACCGCCGTTATCCACATCGAAGAGGCGCTCCCCTATCCAACCGCTTAGGTCCACACTGTAGCGGGAGGTGAAGTAGGTAACCCCGGCTCCGGCGGAGAGGTAGTTTTTCTTGGTAAATCCGACTTTGTCTACATCCGATACGTGAATCCAACGGGCGTCCCCGTGGAAGTAAAGGCCGGTGTAGTAGTCAAACCAGTGATAAAACCCTCCGTGGGCTTGCCCTTCGGTTGCCGCAACCCCATACCTATAATCACTATAGGAAAGGAATAGCCCACCGTTCCAGCGGTACTTTTTGATATAGCCGAAATCGGCGAAGTAAATTTTTGCGCTGTCCGATATATCGGTGTTGTCGGTAGCTATGTAGTGAAATCCAACCTTCCCATACCAAGGAAAGAGCATGTAGTTGGTGTAGGCAATTGTGTAATCGTTTTGGTTCCAATTGGGGAGGTTGTTTTTATACTTTAGATGTGTATATCCCCACGAAGCTTCGAAAATATGGGTTTTATTTATCGATAGACTACTGAATAGGGTCGTAGCCCACCCGTTCTTTTTCACATCGCTACCGCTATAGGATAAATAAGTAAAGTAGGGCTGTATAGATATATTCAACTGGGCGGCGGTTGCCAAACCGCTCAAAAATAAACCGCCTATTACAAGCTTTTTTTTGTCAACCATAAAAAGCGGTATTTTATGCAAATACCCAAAGGGGGAAAGGGATTTCTAAACCTCCCCCAAGGTGGAAATCTTTTGAAATAGACCCATATCGGTCACTATATCGTCGGTAAACCTCACGTAGAGTTTTCCAAGTTCGTAGTCCCAATCTCGGGGTGGTTCTTCACCCAAAGCCGCCATTAGGAGCCTTGCGGGTAGGTTTATACCCGCCCCGGTGGCAAAATATACCCACGCCGGAAAACGGGGGTTTATCTCTATTAGGTAAATTTCCCCTTCGGGGGTGAGGATACATTCGAGCTCAAAAGCCCCCCTCCACTTGTAAACAGAGACGAAATTCTCCGCCGCCTCGAGCATTTTTTCGTTCTTTATCGTTACCCCCGTCCATATTTTCCCCGCCGGGGTTACCCAAAGCTTTTTTATGTTTAAAAACCCGAAGTGTCCACCTTCCCCGTCCCCTACACCGACGAGGTTTATATCCTCCCCCTTAACCATTTCCTGGACAAGTATTGGATAACCCCATTCGGAGACGATAAGGTTGAACTTTTCAACCGCTTCCTCGTAGGAATAAACCTTATAAGCTTTGTAAAAAAGCCCCTTTATAACGGCGGGGTAGCCAACCTCGTTCAAAGCCTGCGCCAAACCTTTGTAATCTATAACGGTGAAAGTTCGGGGGGTTTTTACACCTATTTTTTCCCCCACCTCGTTTAAACGCTCCTTGGAGCGGAGCCTAAATTGCTCCTTGGTGGGGAGAAAGTTTGCTATACCCAGCTCCTTTAGTCGGTCGGCGTACTCTATGTAAACGGGAAGCTCGGCATCGAGCGTGGGGATTACCGCGTCCAAGCCGAAGTTTTCCTTTATGTACAAAAGGCGACCTATGTAGTTTTCCGGGTCCTGGGAGGGGTAGGGCATCAGATAGGAACGCTCGAAGAGCCATTTCATATAGATACCCGGCTCCATGGTGTCGTATGCCAACCCGATTATGCGGGTGTTTTTGTTCCACTCCTTGATGCTTTTGGCAACCCCTACACCGGGTCCCGGGTTGTCCACGGCGTTTATTCCGCTAACCGCAACGAACAAATCCTTCGACATAAGGAACTATTAAAGG
>CAZNBH010000098.1:0-3929 GCA_964571355.1 uncultured Aquifex sp. | reverse complement strand
TATGAGAAAACTCCTTCTCGCCTTTTCCCTTGTGGGGCTTGGAATCGGTATTTCTTCCGCAAAGGGTCTTTGGTGGAAAACCTGTTCCCAACATTGGGACGAGTGTAAAAGTTACTACCTCAAGTGGAAAGAGTTAAAGGTTCAATTCGCCCAAAGGGAGGTTGAGTGCGTTAAGAACGCTAAAAATCCATCGGAGATGAATCTTTGCCTCCGCAAGGTTAAGATTGAGAGGAAAAAGGCTTTTCACCAATGGAGGAAGGAGTTCGGTAAAAAATACCGCGAGTGGTTGAGGGAAAGAAACGAAAAATCCCTAAACGGGACTAAATAACTCCCATTTCCTTTAACGCTTTATAGCACCTTTCGCAAACCTTTTGTCCGTCGGGTAATTCTTTGAATTTATCCTCGGGGAAGTATACCCAACAGCGGGGGCATTTTTCCCCTTCCGCTTTTGTCACCCCGACTTTTATCCCCTTTAAGTCCTCGCCTTCTACAACAACGTCCCCTTTAAAGGTATCCACCTCAACCTGGCTCACGCTTAGGAAGTAGGGTAGGTAGTCCAATCTCGGTTCCACCAACTTTTTAAGTTCCTCGGGGAGTTGGAGGTAAACCTTTGCCTCGTAGGGGTGCCTTATAAGCTTTTGTCTCCTTGCGAGTTCCAAACCTCTGTTTACCTCCTCGCGGAGTTTTAAGAGGGTTTTATAGACCCCTTCGAGGTTTTCGTCTATCAATTCCTCCTTGGGAAGGTACATTTGGGCTAGGAATACACTTTCGGGAAGGTCGCTTTTTATATTCCTACGGATGGTTTGCCAAACCTCTTCGGCGGTAAAGCTTAGAACCGGCGCCAAAACGGTGGTAAGGGCTATTAGTAGTTCCCATAAAACGGTCTGGGCGGAACGCCTTTCCCAAGAATTGGGGGCGTATACGTAGAGGCGGTCCTTCAACACGTCGAGGTAAACCGCCGATAGTTCCCTATTTATAAAAGCCTTCAATAGGTTAAAAGCCCTGTAGAACTGGTATTCCCTAAAGTGGTTGTGGATTTCCTTTAAAACCTTTTGTAGGTGGGATAGCATCCAACGGTCAAACTCGTGGAGTTTATCGAAATCGACTTTATCCTTGTCGGGATTGAAGTCGTAGAGGTTTCCGAGTAAGAACCTCAAGGTGTTCCTTATCTTCCTGTAATCCTCCGCTATCCCCTTAAGGACTTTATCCCCTATTTTGATGTCCTCGGTGTAGTCCTCGCTTACTGTCCAAAGCCTTAAAATATCGGCGCCGTATTTGTCGATAACCTCTTGGGGGGCTACAACGTTCCCCAAGGATTTGGACATCTTTCTACCCTTTTCGTCGAGGATAAAGCCGTGGGTGAGGACGCTATCGTAGGGGGCAAAACCGTAGCTGGCGGTTCCCTCGAGCAAGGAGGATTGAAACCAACCCCTGTGCTGGTCGCTACCTTCGAGGTACATGTCGGCTTTGTCTATGCCCCTCCTCTTTAAAACAGCCGCGTGGGAGGAACCGCTATCGAACCAAACGTCGAGGATATCGCTCTCCTTTTCGAACTCCGTTCCACCGCATTTGGGGCATTTAAACCCTTCGGGGAGTAGTTCTTTAGCCTCCTTTTCAAACCATATGTCGGCGCCGTATTCGTAATTTTCTATTAGGTTGGCTATACGTTCAAAAATTTCTTTATCGGCTATTATTTCCCCGCAATTTTTGCAGTAGAAAACGGTTATGGGAACACCCCAAACCCTTTGACGGGATATACACCAATCGGGGCGGTTTTCCACCATAGACCTTATACGGTTGTATCCGCTTCGGGGTATCCACCTAACGCGGTCTATCTCTTTTAGGGCTAACTCCCTAAGGGTTTTTTTCTTCTCTTCCATTTCAAGGAATATTTAGTTTAAAGGTGACCTTTCGGGGGAATTTTAAAATTCTATCCCTTAGATGTTAGACCTGAAACTGATAAGGAAAAACTACGAAGAGGTTAGGAGGAGAATAGCCACCCGAGGTGAGGAATACGCAAAACTGGTCGACAAGGTTTACGAATTGGACAAAAGAAAAAGAGAAATCCAAAAGGAGGTAGAAAATTTAAGGGCTACCTTAAATAGGAAATCGAAGGAATACGGAATCCTCAAAAGGAAAGGGGAAGATAATCCCCAACTAAAAGAGGAACTAAGCCTTTTAAAACAAAACCTTCAGAGGTTGGAAGAGGAATTAAAACGTTTGGAGGAAGAACTCAACTATTACCTTTTGAGGATACCAAACCTCCCCCACCCTTCGGTGCCTATTGGCGAGGATGAAAACGATAACGTGGAAATAAGGCGTTGGGGAAATCCCCCTAAGTTTAATTTTGAACCCAAACCCCATTGGGAGATAGGGGAAAGGCTCGGTATTTTGGACTTCGAGAGGGGAACAAAGCTATCGGGCTCCCGCTTTGTTGTAAAAAAAGGGCTCGGGGCAAAACTCGTAAGGGCTCTTATAAACTTTATGCTCGACCTTCACGGGGAAAGGGGTTACGAGGAGGTCTACGTTCCCCATTTGGTAAAACCGGAAATCCTTGTGGGAACCGGTCAGCTTCCCAAATTCGAAGAAGACCTCTTTAAATGTGAAAGGGATAACCTCTATTTGATACCGACGGCGGAAGTTCCCTTAACAAACCTCCACAGGGAGGAAATCCTTAGAGAGGAGGAGCTCCCCCTCTACTACACCGCTTACACCCCCTGCTATAGGAGGGAAGCGGGTTCCTACGGGAGGGATATAAAAGGTTTGATACGCCTCCACCAATTCGATAAAGTTGAGCTGGTAAAGATTACCAAGCCCGAGGATTCCTACGAAGAACTCGAAAAGCTCGTAAACGATGCCGAAAGGGTTTTGCAGGAGTTGGAACTCCCCTATAGGGTGGTGGAACTCTGCACCGGCGACCTCGGCTTTTCGGCGGCTAAGACCTACGACCTCGAGGTGTGGATGCCCTCCTACAACCGTTATAGGGAGATTTCCTCCTGTTCCAACTGCGAGGATTTCCAAGCCCGTCGTATGAAACTCCGCTATAAAACCAAGGAGGGTAAAAACGTTTTATGCCATACCCTAAACGGTAGCGGTTTGGCGGTGGGGAGAACCCTTGCGGCTATTTTGGAAAACTACCAACAGGAGGACGGGAGTGTTGTAATTCCCAAGGCTTTAAGACCCTATCTCGGAGGGATAGAAATAATAAAACCCCAAAAGGGTTAAACCTTTAAAGGTTCTACAAATTCCCCCTTTAGGATTTCCTTTAACATCTGCACAACCTCGGCGGGTGGAAGCAGTGGTTTTTCCCCGCAGGCGGGAATTCCTTTTTCCCTGTAGAAGTCCACATATTTTTTATCGAGCTTTAAAACCCTGCTTAGGACATAGGAAATAACCATCCCCAGGTCGGCCACTATTTTTTTGGGTTCCGCCGAGGTGTCTATTTTTTTGAGTTCCTCCATTAGGTGGTTGGCGACATTTTTATGCCCGTGTTTTTGGTTTTCCACCAATTGCCACCACTTGAGGATTTCTTTTTCCTCCTTATCGAACCCAAATTGGGTTTTGAAGCCCATAAAATCCCTGTATTCGTAGTTATCCAAATCTTTCCCCTTGGAGTTTAGAAAGTTCCTAAATTTCATCTTTAGGTTTTCGTAAATATCCCCCCACCCTATTTCCTCTATCCAAAATTCGAAGGCGTTTATGAGAACCCTTTCCTCGTGGTATAGGTGCTTTTGTAGGTAGTCTAAGGAGGTCGGTAAAACGGTGTTAAACACCAAATCCTTTTCATTTTGCAAGAGCAATTTTCCTATCGCGTTTAGGGCATTGGCTATAACCAGATGTTCGGCATCGGCGAAATCGCAGTTCAAAATCAAATCCTTTGGATTGACAAGGGTCATAAAACAAATTTTGAACCGAACCAAAAGGAACAC
>CAZNBH010000097.1:0-3939 GCA_964571355.1 uncultured Aquifex sp. | reverse complement strand
GGATGGGTGGACTTCGGCGTTTTAGACCCCGATTATGTGAATATCCTCCCCAACGGGCACGAACCCTTTGTAGGCTTTGCGCTCCTCGAATACATCAGAGACCCCAAAGTTCAGGAAATGGCGAAAGCCGCCGGCGCTAAAGGTATCAAAATCGTAGGTTCAATAGAAACCGGTCAGGAGATGCTCCAAAGGGTTTCCCCCGACGGATTTGCCGGACTTACCCACAACTGGATAGCCCTCGAATACTACCTATCGACCGGTGCGGTTGACGCCTTCGTTATGGATATGAACTGCTCCCTCGCCAACCTCAAGGAGTACGCCGATAAGTATCAGTTCAAACTCATAGCGGTGAGCGACATTATAGGGGTTCCCGGTTCGGAAAAGATAATTTGGAAACCCGGAAAGGAAAGGGAAGTGGTCGAAAAAATCGTTCAAAGGGCTATAGAAAACTTCAAAATCCGCAAGGAGAGGATAAGAAAAGGCGAAATAAAACCCGCCGACGTTTCCAAGTTCAGGCAAAAGGTGTTGGCGGGATTTTCCGCCGAGGCGTTGGTAAAGGCTGTAGGCGGCTCTTTGGAACCCATAGTTCAGGCTATAAAGGACGGTTACATAAAGGGAATAGTAGCCCTTATAAACTGCACCTCCTTGGGCAACGGACCCCACGACCAGCTAACGGTAAGTCTTGCGAAGGAACTCATTAAGAGGGATATCCTCATCGTAGGGGGTGGTTGCGGAAACGCCGGTATGCAGGTCGCCGGTCTCGAAAGGCCGGAAGCCGCCGAGCTTGCGGGTCCCAAGCTAAGGGAGCTGTGCCATCAGCTCGGTATTCCCCCCGTGCTCTCGTTCGGAACCTGCACCGATACCGGAAGGGTGATAATGACCACCGTAGCTTTGGCAAACTACATAGGTGTGGATACCGCCGACCTCCCCGCCGCGGTCACAGCCCCCGAGTACATGGAACAAAAGGCTATAGTGGACGGGTTTTCCGCGGTGGCTATGGGATTTTACACCCACGTATCGCCTACACCCCCCGTTACCGGTTCCGATAAGGTTGTAAAACTCCTCACCGAGGAGGTTGAAAAGCTAACCGGCGGAAAAATAGCGGTGGGTGACGACCCCGTAGAGGTGGCAAACGGGATAGAAAAACATATATTGAGCAAAAGGGAAAAGCTCGGTCTTTCCGTTTAATCCTTTTCTATATCCTCTTCCTTATCCATTACACCCATTACGTGATAACCGGCATCCACGTGTAGAACTTCGCCGGTGATGTTTTTAGCCCAGTCGGAGCAGAGGAATACGGCGGCATTTCCGACGTCCTCTATGTCTATACCCCTACCCAAGGGGGAAACCTCCATCGTGTGCTTCATCAGGAGGTGAAAACCGGTTATAGCCCTCGCCGCCAAGGTCTTTACGGGACCCGCGGAGATTGCGTTTATCCTATGCCCCATCTTTCCGAGGTCAAAGGCGAGGTACCTCACGGTGCTTTCCAGGGCGGCTTTTGCAATCCCCATAACGTTGTAGTGGGGAACAACCTTTTCGGCACCGTAATAGGATAGGGTTAAAAAGCTCCCTTCCCTTCCCTCCATGAGCTTTATAGCCCTTTGGGCTAAGGCTATTAGGGAGTAAACGCTTATGTCCATAGCTATTTTGAAGCCTTCCCTCGAGGTGTAAAGGGTGGGTCTTTTAAACTCCTCCACGGGGGCGAAGGCTATCGAATGGACAACTATATCCAAGTGGTCGGTATGCTTTGCTATCTCTTCAAAGGCTCTGTCGATGGCTTCGTCGGAAGAAACGTCCATTTCCAAGGTAAGTTTTGCCCCCAATTCCTCCGCTATGGGTCTTACCTTTTTTCCGAGTTTTTCGTTGGCATAGGTGATAATAAGCTCCGCACCTTCCCTTTTGAAAGCCTTTGCTATTCCGTAGGCTATGCTATTTTTATTCGCTATACCGGTTACAAGGGCTATTTTCCCCTCGAGTAGACCCATTTTATACCTCCGTATAGTTTGACAAATTTTTTAAACCTTATTAGTATATGGGGGAAACGAAACCCTCCTTGGGAAAGGGGAAAAATTCCACCCCTAAAATGGTTTCCTATGTCCAAAGATAAACCTTGGGGAGGAAGGTTTTCCGAATCTACCGACCAATTCGTGGAGGAATTTACCGAAAGCGTATCCTTCGATAGGGAATTGGCAGAGGTTGACATAAAGCAGAGCTTAGCCCATACGGAAACCCTCGTTAGGGCGGGTGTTCTTACCCCCGAAGAGGGGAAAAAGATAAAGGAAGGTTTACTCTCCATTTTGGAGGATATAAGAAGGGGAACCTTCGAGTGGAAAAGGGAACTCGAAGACGTCCATATGAATATAGAAAGGGAGTTAACCAACCGCATAGGGAGGCTCGGGGGAAAACTCCACACCGCGAGGAGTAGAAACGACCAGGTTGCGACCGATTTTAGACTTTACCTAAAGGGGCAAATAAAGGAGATTTTGGAACTTTTGAAGGAACTTAGGAAAGCTTTAACCCAAAAGGCGGAGGAGTCGGTCGATATTATCGTCAGCGGGTATACCCACCTACAAAAAGCCCAACCGATAAGGTTAGCCCATTGGTTTCTCGCCTACAGGGAGATGTTCGTAAGGGATACCGAAAGGTTTTTGGACGTTTACCGCCGTTTGGACGAAAGTCCACTCGGAAGCGGTGCCCTTGCGGGGGTCGATTTTCCCCTCGATAGGTTTTTTACCGCGGAGCGGCTCGGTTTTACAAGGGTTAGCAGGAACTCCTTGGACGCGACCGCCGATAGGGACTTTGCCATCGAATTTTTGAACGCCTGCAACATAACGATGCTCCACCTATCCCGCTTGGCGGAGGATTTGATTATTTGGGCGAGCGAGGAGTTCGGCTACGTCGATTTACCCGACAAGCTTTGCACCGGCTCCTCGATAATGCCCAATAAGAAAAATCCCGACGTCTTGGAACTGATAAGGGGAAAAACGGGAAGGGTGTTGGGGGATTACGTTTCCCTGTCGACAACCCTAAAAGGTCTCCCTATGGCTTACAACCGGGACCTCCAAGAGGATAAAGAACCGGTTTTCGACGCGGTAAGAACCGTAAAGGGTTCTTTGGTCGGAATGAGGAAAATTATCGAGGGCTTGCAACCCAAAAGGGAGAGAATGGAGGCAAATGCCGGAAACCTCACCTTGGCGACCGATTTGGCAAACTATTTGGTCAACAAGGGTGTCCCCTTTAGGGAAGCCCACCACATAGTGGGTTCTTTGGTCGGTTACGTCCTCCAAAAGGGTAAAAGGATGGAGGAGCTCACCCTCGAGGAGTTAAAACAATTTTCCCAACACTTCGGGGAGGACGCCCTAAAACTCTTAAAACCTTCGGTGGTAGCCGATAGGAGAAACACCTACGGGGGAACCTCCAAAAACAGGATTAACCAACAGTTGGAAAACGCAAGAAACGAAGACCTAAAGTAGTTGTTTGTAGGTTTTCTCCGCCCTTTGTTTTAAAAGTTCTTCCTCCGCCTTTGCCAACTTCGTGGCGGCTATGCCGGCGACTATGGCGTCCTGGGTGGATATGTCGCCCACATCCAAGGCGGCGGCCAAAATACTCTCCATCTTTTGGGCGGTTAAAAGGGGGTCTTTTTCCTCCGAAAGGTCGACCGAAACCTCACCCATTACGGGGTGGAGCCTTCCATCTTTCCCCATTAGGTAAATGTAGGTGGGTATGCCCACAAAGGAACCGCCTACGAAAAAGTGCCTGTTTTCGTGTTCTTTTACCTCCCGTTCTATCCTTTTGTAGTTCTCCTTTTTTTCAACCCCGTTTAGGGCTTTAAAAAAATAAATCGGCGGTGAGGACAAAAATAGGGGAACACCACCCATAGTGGTATTTAAATTTCTGCACCTCCAAAGGTTTTTTTAATGAAACTTTTTATCCAATAAT
>CAZNBH010000096.1:0-3982 GCA_964571355.1 uncultured Aquifex sp. | reverse complement strand
TGCCTTAGCTCTTTTACGTTTATACGCTTTTTGGCACCGCGGGTTTTAACCGCGTAAATCCTATCGCGGGTTTTTATACCCGCCTGGTTTAACCAAAGCCTTACGGCTTCCCGCGATACACCAAAAATTTTGGCAATAAGTTCCATAGAATACCTTTTCTGGTTATACAGATAATCTAAAACAGCCCTTCCGGGGAAACGGCTTCTCCTGGCCATCTCCTACCACCTCCTTCTTTTTTGTTGTTTTTTAAATTAAAAATTTGTATACTTAAAACTATGGTTGTTACCATATATTCATTTTTGTAAACATTGCAGGTTAGCACTTTTTTTTCAAAATTTCAATGATATTCAAAAATTCTTATACACAACAACAATAGGAATTAAGTTTTCACAATCCTGTTTGTACCCAATAGTTCCCAAATGCTCGCCGTTTTCGCCGTAGAAGGAGTAGTATCTGAACGGTTCTTCCATTCCCATAGCCGATGCTACCATTTCTTTCCACGCGTTGTGGACGTTTTCGTCGTAAAAATCCTCCAAATTTTGATTCAAATCAAAAACAAAAACGTTATTTGGAGAAAAAACTAACCTTATTTGGTTAGCTTCCACCGAAAAATCCTCCATAGATTGGTATTTTTCGAAATTTTCCTTAAGTTTTTGTAAATTTTCATCGTTTTCCAAATAAAGTTTGTGTTGAATGCCGAATTTTTCCGGCAAAGGTTTTACCTCTACCTTTTTTACCTTTATCACGGTAAGGGTGCAAATTATTTGCAAATTCCTTTGAGAGGTAATGATTTAAATCAAATTAACCTTATGAGATTGTTTATAACGTTTTTTGGATTCACCGCGGAGCGGCATTCCTCCGTTTTTATTTTGCATACTTTGGGGTTTGGTTTGCACGGGTGGCACGGTAGATTTTTCGGTTCAAGATAAACGCCCCTTCGGGGGTAAAAACCGTAGTACGACGAGGTTGCGCAGTAGACCGTTAAAACCTTTGTTCCTACCGCCTCGGCTATATGAACGGGGGCGCTATCGTTGGAGAGTAGAACCTTCGCCAGTTTTATCACACCAACCAGTTCCCTCAAGGTGGTCTTCCCCGTAAGGTCCACAACCCCGTTTGGGTTTTTTAAAAGGCTTAAAACCCTTTTGGAGACCTCTATATCGTTTTTTCCCCCCGTGAGGACCACATTTATACCCTCCTTTAGCAGGTTGTCTATTACCTCGGCGAAATTTTCCTCGAGCCACCTCTTGGGTTTAAAATTCGCCGAAGGGGCTATTACCACGTATTCCTCCGGTAGGTTGAACTTTCCTTTTACCTCCTCCAAAAGGGTTTCCTCTATTGGTAAAAACAGGTCGTGGGAGTAAGTCTTTAGACCTACCGCCTTTAGGAGTTTTTGGTTTCTTTTCACCTCGTGGATACCCCAACGGTGTTTCACCCTTCGGGTGAAGAGGAAGTTCATCTCCGCATTGTGGAAGCCGACCCTTTCCTTTACCTTTGCGAGGAACAACGAAAGCGAGGTTCTTGCCCCCCTTTGGACTCCGAAACCTAGTTCGAAACCCCTGATGAGTTGTATAACCCTATAGGTTCCCTTAAGGGTTTTTTCCAACGGGATAACCCTCAACCAGGGTATATTTCCGAATAACTCCACCCCGAAGGGTTGCGATACCAAAACTATTTCCCCTTTGGGGAAGTTCAGGTGGAGGTTCAATAGCAGGTTGGAGGTGAGGACGAGGTCGCCCAAAAAGGCGCTTTGCCAAACCACTACCCTTTCCATCGTTAGGTCTTTTGCAGTAGTTTTTCCTTTTCCGATTTTTCGGCGAGTCTGTTGGCGAGCCTTATAGCTTCTACGGTAGCCGAAGGGTTGCAGATACCCTTCCAGGCTATGTCGAAAGCGGTCCCGTGGTCGGGGGAAGTCCTCGGAACGGGAAGCCCGAGCGTTACGTTTACACCGCTATCGAAGGCGAGCATCTTAAAGGGAATAAGACCTTGGTCGTGGTACATGGCGAGAAAAACGTCGTAATCTTCCCTCCTCAAAAAGGCGGTATCGGGAACGAGTGGACCCTTGCAGGCTATTCCCTCCTTTTTAGCCTCCTCGAGGGCGGGTGCAATTATTTCCACCTCCTCGGTTCCTATTTCCCCATTTTCCCCCGCATGGGGGTTTAATCCCAAAACCCCTATTTTGGGGTCTTTATCGAAATACCTTAAAAACTCCCTTTGGATAAGTCTTAACTTTTCCACTACCCCCTCTTTGGTTATATGTTTGGGAACTTCCCTTAGGGGGATGTGAATGGTTTGCAATACCACCTTTAGGGGGGAGGAGTACATCATCATTGCGAAATCCTTTACCCGTTGGAAGAAGGCTACGAACTCGGTCTGTCCGGGGAATACGAATTTCCCCCCTTTTTTCGCCCAGTACTTGCTAATGGGAAGGGTAACTATTGCGTCTATTTCCCCCCTAAGGACGTCGGCGGACATCCTTCCCAAGTAGGTAACGGCTACAAATCCCGCCGCCTCCGAAGGTTTTATTCCCGCCACCCCCTTTACACGGTTCAAAGAGATTAGATAAACCCCCGGGGTTTTTACCTCCGAAATATCCTTTATAGGTTTGTATTCGAAGGAGGGGTTAAACCTCTCCTTGGCGTATCTCAAAACGATTTCTTCCCCGTAGAGGATATAGGCTTTATCGGGTTCCAAGGCGGAGGTCGATTTCACCATACACTCGTAGGAGATGCCCGCGGGGTCGCCGAGGCTGATGGCTATTTTCCTCACAAAAGCTTAAATGATAGCCCGCTGCGCGGGGAAAAATTTAATCTCTTATGAAACTAAAGGTAAAGAGGCTTCACCCCGAGGCGAAATTACCGGTGAGGAAAAGGGAGGGGGACGCCGGTTTGGATTTGTATTCGGTCGAGGAGGTGGTTTTAAAGCCGGGGCAGTGGGTGGCCGTTCCGACCGGTATAGCGGTGGAAATCCCCGAAGGGCATTTCGGTTTAATAAAGGACAGGAGCGGTTTGGCGTTAAAGCACGCCCTCCACTGCTTGGCGGGTGTTGTCGACGAAAACTACAGGGGTGAGATAAAAGTGGTTCTCATCAACCTGGGGAATGAAGAGGTAAAACTTGAAAAGGGGACGAGAATAGCCCAACTCCTTATAGTTCCTTATACAAAGGTGGAACCCGTGGAGGTCGAAGTTCTATCCGATACCGAAAGAGGGGAAAAAGGTTTCGGGTCCTCCGGTTTGGGTTAGGTTTTCTTTAAGCCCACCGCGTGGAAGAGTTGGTTTAGCTCCGCCTTGGTCATTTCCCTTATTTTCCCCGGAGGGAGTTTTCCGAGTTTTATAGGACCTATTTGGGTGCGGTGGAGCTCCTTTACCCTATGACCGAACTTTGCGAGGAAGCGTTTAACTATGTGCTTTCTCCCCTCGTGGAAGGTTATCTCGAGCCTTGTATTGTCCCCCTCGTAGCGGATAATCCTCACGTCGTCCGGTTTGGCAAATCCGTCCTCGAGCTCGGTTCCCTTCTTCATTTCCCTTAAGGTTTTGGGGTGAACCCTCCCCTCCACGAGGGCTACGTAGACCTTCGGTAATTTGTAGCGGGGGTGGAGAATCCTCTGGGCGAGTTCCCCGTCGTTGGTGAGTATTAAAAGCCCGGTGGTGTTGTAATCGAGCCTACCTACGGGATAGACCCTTTCGGGTATCTTTTTAAGAAACTCGTCGAGTGTTTTCCTACCCCTCGGGTCCTTCCCGAGTTGGGTTAACACGCAACAAGGTTTGTTAAAAATTAGGTACCTCTTCCTCTGGGGCTTTATTATCTTTCCGTCAACCTCGACCACATCCTTGTAGGGGTCTATTTCCATACCGATGCGGGCGGGTTTTCCGTTTACCTTTACCCTTCCCTCCTCTATCAGTTTGTCCGCTTTCCTCCTGGCGCATACCCCCGCATCGGCTAAGAATTTGTTTAGTCTTACCTTCATAAGGTTTTAAAAATTTAG
>CAZNBH010000095.1:0-4025 GCA_964571355.1 uncultured Aquifex sp. | reverse complement strand
CTTTGGCGTGGTTTATAGCCTCTATCGTTTGGGGCATTACACCGTCGTCGGCGGCAACAACCAGCACGGCGATATCGGCGACCTTAGCACCCCTCGCCCTCAAAGTGGTAAAGGCTTCGTGGCCGGGAGTATCCAGGAAAGTTATTTTTTTGCCGTTGGAAAGTTCGACTTGCGATGCACCTATGTGTTGAGTAATTCCTCCCTTTTCCCTACGGGCGACGTCGGTTTTCCTTATACGGTCGAGGAGAGAGGTTTTACCGTGGTCAACGTGTCCCATAACAACAACAACAGGGGGACGTTCTTCCAATTCCTCGGGGTTTTCTTCCATTTCGCTCTCTACCAGCTCTTCAACCTGTTCTTCCGCCGTTTTCACCTCGGCGAGGTATCCAAACTTTTCGGCTATTTCTACCGCAACGTTGGGGTCTATGGTGTGGTTAATGGTTGCCAGTATGCCCCTTTTCATTAGTTCGGCAATGATTTCATTGGGGGACACGTCCAGAAGGTCGGCCAGTTCTCTAACGGTAATAACCTCGGGTATTTGAATAATTTTGAGCTCCTCTTCTTCTTTTTTCTTTTTAGGGGGTCGGGAGGGTTTTGAAGTTTGTTTTTTTACCTTTTCCTCCATTTTCTTTTGCTCTCTTATGTCTTTTTTTCTTTCACCGGTAAAAGTTTTTTTCTTTTCTTTCTTTTTCCTTTGAGGTTTTTTATCCTTCATCTCTTCTTGTTCTTCCTTGGTTTCTTGAGGTATTAAATCCCTTGTAAGGGATTGTAATCTCCTTAAAAGCTCAAACTCGTCGAGTTTTTTAAGTTCCTCCGCTTTTTTCTTAATCTCTTCCCTTTTTTTCTCGTCTATTTCCTCGTAAGGTTCCGCCAATAGGTATCTTCTCTCTTCTTCTTCCTCCTCTTCTTCTTCGAATTTTAGTTTTTCGAGAAGGGCTTCTTTCGATTTTTTTATGAGTTCCAATAGTTCTTTCTCCCTTTTTTCTTCCTCCGAAAGTTCCTTTTCCTCCTCTTTTTCAACTTCCGTTTTGGGTTTTTCTTCCTCTTTTACCTCTTGAGGGGTTGGTTCTTCCACTTTTTCCTCCTCTTGAGGGGGATTGCGGAGGGCGTCTATCACCAGAGAGATTAGTTCCTTGAGGTCCTCCGTGACCTTCGTATTCGCCCTTACGTTTATTCCGAAGTTCTCCTTTAATATTTTTCGGAGTTCTTTGTAGTCTATATTTAATTGTTCCGCGTATTCTTTTAGTTTCAAGGCCGTAACCCTCCTTAGATTTTATCCCCCACCGTAAGGTGGGCAATAATTTTTCGTTCTTTTTGAGCAAAGTTTCAATTTTAAAAGTAAGGGAGCTATTGGGCAAGAATACAACGCCAACCTCGTTTTTCCCAAACCATTGTCCGAGGGTCTTTTTATCTACGGGTATTTTATAAACATTATATCCCCTTTTTGAAAGGAAAAACCCCTCTCGGTCAACCCTTTGGGAGGTATCGGAGGCTATAAGGATAAACCCCTTAAAGTTTTTTCCAACCAATTCCTTTACCGTTTTAAGTCCGAAATAAACCTTACCAGCCCTGTTGGTAAGGGTTAACAATTCCTTTAAACGTTTTTCAAAAAAGTTTTTTTCCATTAAAGGTTCATATTTAGTTAGGAGAACCAACCGAGTATTAGGAGGGTTGTAAACATCCCCAAAAAGGAGAGGGTTTTATAGAGCTTTACCCTCTTAGGGGGTAACCCCCTTATTGTTAGGGACCTTTCAACGGTTTTTGAAAAGATATAAGATGCTACCGAGGAAAGGAGAATGAGTAAAAGAACCTTGTAAAGGGGCATTAAATGTTTACAACGAAGGTTCTATCATCTTTATGATTTTGTCGTAGCGGGGGTGATTTTTATCCATTATTACCGCCTTTCTGGCTTGGCGTTTGTACTTTTTATCCTTTCTGATGGCGTAGTGGGAGTAGCCCCCTTTCCACCTCTTTATTTTCCCCTTTTTGGTTAGTTTAATCCTTTTGGCCAAACTTCTATTGGTTTTTACCTTTCCACCTACTCTCGGCATTTTCTTCCTCCGAACAAATCGATTTTACCACTATTTTTTCTTGGCGGGTGCGAAGACCGCTATCATAAACCTCCCCTCTTTGGAGGGTTTTTTCTCCAAAACGCCGAGCTCCCCTATGTCTTCTTGAAACCTTTTAACCAACCTCTCACCGAGCTCGGGGCGGATATTTTCCCTTCCCCTAAAGATTATCCTAAGCTTTACCTTGTTGCCCTCTTCGAGGAATTCCTTGAGCTGTTTTAACTTCACTTGGTAGTCGTGTTCCTCTATTCCCACCCTCATTTTGAGCTCTTTTACCTCGATGGTTTTCTGTTTTTTCTTCGCCTCTTTTGCCTTTTTCTTCATTTCGTACTTGAACTTTCCGTAATCGGCTATTTTGCACACCGGCGGTTTGGCGGTGGGGGCTATTTCTATGAGGTCGAGACCCTTTTCCTGCGCCAAAGCGAGGGCTTCCCTTATGGGCATAATACCGAGGTTTTGACCGTTTTCGTCTATAACCCTTACCTCTTTTGCCCTAATTTGCCTGTTTACCCTATACCTTTTTTCCAAACTCAGCTTTTACCCCTCCCCTGTTTTTGTTTTATTAATTATCTTCAAACCTGCTTGTTGAACTCGGTGATTTTTTCGAAAAAGGATATGTAAACCTGTGCGGGGAACTTTTGGTGGAGGTTATACCTCTTTAAATCCTCCTCGAAGAGGGACCATTGAACCTCTATAAAATCCCTTAAGAGTTCCAACCTTTCCTGAAGGTCGTAAACGGTTCTCCTCTTTAAGAGTTCCACTTCGGGGATATCCTTTTTTAAAACCAGATTTAGGATGCAAAACTCCAACAGTTCCCATTCCCTTTCGAGTTTTTCCCTTAGGTGGGATATGTGCCTCAAAATGGTTCGGAGGTTACTCTTTACCTTCGAGAGGAATATTTTCCCGTCCCCGTTTACCATTGAGAGGTACTCGGATATCTCTTCGAGATTATCCAAAAGGGTTTCCTCAAGTTCTTCAAGGACGCCGAGGTTGAGCTCTACGACCTTTTCGAGACTTTTGAGTTGAGAATAGGCTTCAAAAATCTCCCTGTCCCGAAACATTTCAAGTTTATAAAATAATCGCCCAAAGGGGTTTTTGTTTGATTTCGAAAACCCAAAAGGTTCTTAAAAATTTAATCCTTTGCAGGAAATGGACCTCGTAGGGGGATAATTTACCCCTTTTGGGGATGAAATACGAACTGGAACAACTTTTGGAGGAACTTAAAAAGAAGTTTTCCGACATAGGTCAAATATTGGACGTAGACCGTTTGAGGGAAGAACTGGAAGAGATAGACCGCAAGATGTCCGCCCCCGATTTTTGGGACGACCAGGGAAAGGCTAAGGAAATCCTCCAAAAGAGGAAGTACATAGAGGAAACCCTAAAAAGGTTTGAAAACATAAAAAGTTCCCTCGAGGGGATAGGGGAACTTTTATCCGAGATAGAGGAAACCGATTTGGAAAACCTCGCATTGGTGGAGGAGGAGCTCAAGACCCTCGAGAAGGAGATTAACGAGTTGGAAATAAAGACCTACCTAAGCGGGGAAATGGATGCTAAAAACGCCTTCCTAACCGTCCAAGCGGGTGCCGGCGGAACGGAGGCGTGCGATTGGGCTCAGATGTTGATGAGGATGTACACCCGTTGGGCGGAAAAGCACGGTTATACCGTTGAGGTTGTAGATATCACCCCCGACGATGTGGCGGGTATAAAGAGCGCTACCCTCCATATAAAGGGTCCCTACGCCTACGGATATTTAAGGGGGGAAAGCGGGGTTCACCGCCTCGTGCGGATTTCACCTTTTGATGCCAATAAGCGGAGGCATACCTCCTTCGCTTCGGTTCAGGTTGTTCCCGAAATAGACGAGGATATAGAGGTGGAAATCCGACCCGAGGATATAAAAATAGAAACCTTCCGCTCGAGCGGTGCGGGCGGGCAGTACGTCAATACGACCGACACCGC
>CAZNBH010000094.1:2940-4048 GCA_964571355.1 uncultured Aquifex sp. | reverse complement strand
ACCGCGAGGAAGGTAATAGAAACCGAAATAGACCAACTCAAGAGGTTAAAAGATTGTCTAAACGAAAACTTCGTAAGGGCTGTGGAAATTCTAAACAACTGCAAAGGGAAGGTTGTTGTTACCGGTATAGGTAAATCGGGGATTATCGGGAAGAAAATAGCGGCTACACTCGCCTCTACCGGTACACCCGCCTTTTTTCTCCACCCCGCCGAAGCCCTCCACGGCGATTTAGGAATGGTTTCCAAAGGGGATGTGGTTGTCGCTATATCCAACAGCGGGCGTAGTTCCGAGGTTTTGGCTATGCTCCCTTACTTTAAAAGGCTCGGTTTACCGATAATAGCGATAACAAACGATGAAAACTCGGAACTCGCCAAAAGGAGCGACGTGGTTTTAAAACTTTGCGTCGAGAAAGAGGCTTGCCCCCTAAACCTCGCCCCGACCAGTTCGACTACCAACACCCTTGTGTTGGGGGATGCCTTGGCTGTTGCATTGATGAGGTTAAAAGGCTTTAGCGAAAAGGATTTCGGACTTAGGCACCCCTCGGGGACTTTGGGGAGAAAACTAAAAACGGTGGGGGATTTAGGTCATTTTAACCCCGAAGAGGTTCCCATAGTTCACGAGAATACCCCTATGAGGGATGTCGTTGTGGAGATTTCCTCCAAAGGGTTTGGGGCAACCGCCGTTGTAAACGACAAAGGGAAACTCGTCGGTATTATCACCGATGGGGATTTGAGGAGATTTGTCCAAAAGGGGGGAAATTTCGACAAAGACCTTGCAAAGGATGTTATGACCAAAAATCCCAAAACCACCAAAAGGGAAGAACTCGCAATGGAAGCCCTAAAGAGGATGGAGGACAACAAAATTACGGTCCTAATAGTGGTCGATGAAGAGAACAGACCTATAGGGATAATCCATATCCACGATATAATGCGGGGGGAGGTGGCTTAAACCCCTTCCACTTTTGTGGGTAGTTCCCCCTCGTAACCGCTCCTACGAAGCAGTTCTACTATAGAGGTATAAAGCCTTAACACTTCGCTACTCTTTTGGGGAAAGGAAAAGGAAACGAATTTTTTCTGGGGTTGGACATTTACGACATAGGCTTTTACCT
>CAZNBH010000094.1:0-2840 GCA_964571355.1 uncultured Aquifex sp. | reverse complement strand
AAAATTACCTCCCGAAGTTGGGTTGTTTTAAGGTGGCATTTCTCCAAACGAATTATTTCGAAGGGGATATAGAAACCTATAGGGGAATTTTGAAAAAAGGAAAAACCTTGAAGGTTATTTATTTTACAAATCCACCTTTTGAGGTTTTTATGGATAAAAAAACGGTAAAGGTTGGCTATAAAGGCGAGGAACCCCAAATTTTTGATAGAAAGGACTACAAAAATCCAATTTTAGAGGTTCTTTACAACCTAAACCGTTTGGAGGACTATTTCAAAGTTGTTTCCAAAAGGGGGGACATTTTGGTATTAAAACCTTTGGGTGAGCTTGAAAACTACATTTCCGACCTAATAGTGGAGATTAAAAACGGAAAAATTTCAACATTAAAGGTGGAAAACGGGGAGGAAAATTACACCGAGATTTATATATTGCGGATAGAACCCTGCAAAGGGGATTTAAAATTAAATCCCAACAATGGGAGATAGTTTGAAGTTGATAGTTCCCGCCTCTACGAGCAATATAGGGGCGGGTTTTGATACCTTCGGTCTTGCGTTAACCCTCTATAACACCTTTGAGATTTCCGAGAGCGACGCCTTCGAAGTGGAAATTTACGGGGAGGGTGAGGATAGCCTTCCCTCCACCCTCGATAACCTATTTATAAGAACCTACATAAGGGCGTGCCAAGAGCTGGGTGTGGAGGATAGACCTATAAAGGTTGTTCAAAAAAACGGTATACCCCTCGGGAGGGGATTGGGAAGCTCGGCAACTGCGATTTTAGGAGGTATTCTAACGGCGGCAGAGCTGAACAATATAAAACTTTCCCCCCAAGAGGTTTTGGAAATCGCCTTTATCTTCGAAAGCCATCCCGATAATCTCGTTCCCGCATTGGTAGGGGGATTTACCATTTCCGCCGTGGGGGAAAATAAAAGGGTTTACTTCGAAAGGTTGGAATTTCCCAAAGAGCTCCAAATAGTGGTTTTAATCCCCGAGTTTGAAATCCTTACGGAGGAGGCGAGGAAGGTCTTACCTAAATTCGTTACCCTCGAGGATGCGGTTTTTAACATTCAAAGGGCTTCCCTACTGGTTTCCGCATTGGTTAAAAAGGATTTCGACCTCCTCCGTGAGGCGGTAGAAGATAGATTGCACCAACCCTTTAGGGGAAAACTTTTGCACGGTTTTGATGCTTTTAAAGAGGAAGCCTACAAAATGGGAGCCGATGCGGTATTTATAAGCGGAAGTGGCTCCACAATAGGGATTTTTACGAGAAAAAATGCCGATGAAATCGGTAAATTCGGGGTTGAAATGTACAAAAAACTTGGCATAGCCGCCCGCTACAAGGTTTTAGAGGCTGACGAAGAGGGTGCCCGTTGGGCGAAGGTTTAAAAGATGGTATTTAAAAATTACAAAATTTACGGAAAAATTCAAAAAATAGGCGGAATCTATATAGAAGCCACCGTTCCAAGCGGTAAGGTCGGAGATTTGGTGGAAATAAAGAGAGGAAATACCAAAATTTTGGGGGAGATAATCTCCATTCAGGGCAACAAAGCGGTAATAATGCCCTTTTCAAACCTCTACGGGATAGGTAGGGATGCAAAGATAGACGTAAAAGGGATACCGGTATCGGTATACATAGGTGAGTCCCTTATAGGGAAGGTGGTCAACGCTTTCGGGCTTCCCCTCGATAGCAACAGACCACTCTTGGGAACCGAACCCATAGAGGTAAAGCTCGAGCCGATAAATCCCCTTTTGAAGGAAAAGATAAGGGAACCTTTCGACAGCGGTATCAGGGCTATAAATGCCCTCTACACCCTTGGCAAGGGGCAAAAGGTCGGGATTTTTGCCGCGGCGGGGGTTGGTAAGACGACAACCCTCGGAATGATTACCCGCTTTTCCCAAGCGGACTTGGTAATCCTCTCCCTAATAGGGGAAAGGGGAAGGGAGGTTAAGGAATTCGTCGAAGACGTTCTCGGCAAAGAGGGTATGGCGAAAAGTATAGTGGTAGTGTCGACCGCCGACGAGCCACCCGTTAACAAGGTAAAGGCCGCCTTCGCCTCGATGGTTATGGCGCGCTATTTTGCCTTGGAAAAGGGCTACAACGTCCTCTTTATGATGGATTCGATAACCCGCTTCGCCATGGCAAAGCGGGAACTCGGCTTGGCATCGGGTGAACCCCCCACCTCCAAGGGTTACACCCCCTCCGTTTTTTACGACCTATCCCTGTTGGCGGAGAGCTGCGGAAACTTCAGGAGGGGAAGCATTACGGGGATATTTTCGGTTTTGGTCGAGGGGGATGACCTCTCCGACCCAGTTGCCGACTTCATGATAGGGGTCTTGGATGGGCATATTATCCTAAGCCGTAAAAGGGCTTACGAGAACATCTACCCCGCTATAGACCCCTTAAAGAGTATCAGCCGTATAATGCCAAACGTCGTTCCACCCGAGGTTTACGAACAATCGCAGTATATAAAGAGCGTTTACGCGACCTACGAGCGGATGGAGGACGTTATAAACCTCGGTATTTACAAACCCGGTTCAAACCCGCAGGTGGATTTGGCGATAAAGGCAAAACCCCTTATAGACAACTTTTTCAAACAAGGGGTAAACGAAAAGGTAAATTTGCAAGAAAGTTGGCAACAATTATCGGAATTATATAATACTATTAAACAAATGGAGGTTGCCTCCTAAATGGTTTTGGATGGAATAAATTCGAAACCAAAATATGTGGATAAGGATTACAACCCCTACAATATCTCGACCGAGGATTTTCTGAAAATTTACCTGAAAATGTTGGAACTTCAAGACCCCACCGAACCGTTGGACGTTAAGGACATGATACAGGAAAA
>CAZNBH010000093.1:0-4067 GCA_964571355.1 uncultured Aquifex sp. | reverse complement strand
GTTCTAAAAATCCTCCTATGGGTGGTAATAATCCTTTCGGGACTTTCGGCGTTCCCGCAACTTTTAAACCTCTTGAGGGTTTTAAAGTAGGTTTCAAACCAGTATTAAGTTATCGCAATGGATAACCTCCGGGGGTCGGTCGGGGTATAGTTCCTTTATCTGTTTCGTATTCTTACCGAGCACCCTTTTTAGTTCCTCCGAGGAAAAGTTAACCTTCCCCTTGGCGAAGATAACACCGTTTTCGTCCGCCACGCTCACGGTATCACCCCTGTTAAAGGAACCCTCCACCTTTCGGACACCGACCGCCAGAAGGCTCTTTCCCCTTTGGAGGGCTTCCTTTGCCCCCTTATCCACGTAAAGGATGCCCTTCGGTTGGTCCACAAAGGCGATTAACTTTTTCTTTCCCCTAAAGGGTTTGGCGGAGGGTTTTATTAAGGTCCCTTCGAAGGAACCCTTTACGAGAATGTCCTCCAAAGGGGTATCCTTTCCCACTATTGCCAAGGGGATACCCAGTGAGTGAACTATCTTTGCCGCCTCGAGTTTCGACTTCATACCGCCCGAGCCGTATTCACTCTTAGACGCCTTGACGTATTTGAAAGCCTCTTCGGGGGAATTTACCTCTTTTATAAGTTGCGCGCCCGCTTCGCGGGGGTCTTTTGTGTATATCCCCCCCGCAGTGGACATCACAACGACGAATTTCGGGTTCAGCATTACCGCCAAGTGGGCGGTAAGAAAGTCGTTATCCCCGAAGATTAATTCCTCAACCGCAACCGTATCGTTCTCGTTGACTATGGGAATAATCCCCCACCTTATCAGCTGTTGGAAGGTGTTTTTCGCATTCTCGTAGCGGTAGCGGTTCTTAAAAATATCGGCGTTTAAAAGGATTTGACTAACCTTTAGCCCGTAGTTTCCAAAAACGGTATCGTAGAGGTGCATCAAATGGGCTTGACCAACCGACGCCAGAGCCTGCTTTTCTATTAGGCTTTTGGGTTTCCTGTTTAGGTTTAGCTTCTTTATCCCCGCCAAAACCGCACCGGAGGAAACTATTACGAATTTAAACCCCCTTTTTCGGAGCCTCTTAATCTGTTCCGCGAGGGAGGAGATAAAGGAAATATCGAAATCCCCTTCGGGGGTTTGGAGTAGGTTGGAACCTATCTTTAAGAGGACCAGCATTTAATCCTCTTCCCTTTTTCGGAAGACCAAATAATACCACCCGAAGGCTCCAACCACCATTGCGGTTATTACCAACGCCAAAACGAAAGCCCCTTTCGGGAACAGATACTCAAAAGTGGACCAAAGGTAGAGGAAAAACAGATAAACAAAGTAGGCGGTTAAAATCCACCCGAAGAGGGCGGAAATCGCCGAAAGCCAAAGCTTGTAGCGTTGTAACATCATTTTTCCTCTTCTATTTTGTAGTCCTCTATGAGGTCGTTTACGAGGAACTTCCTCGCCACCTCGTGGACCTCGTCTATGTTGCTACCTTCAATGACAACAACCTTACCAACCCTTATGTTCCTCAAATTGCTATAACCCTTTTCGATGAGTAATTCCTCTATAGCCCTACCTTGGGGGTCCAAAAGACCTTCCTTGGGGGTAATGATTACCTTGAAAAGCATAGTAACAAAATTTTATAAAAAACTTGCAAAGGTTTTTGTAAAAACACAAATCCCGTTTAGGGGAAAGGTAAAAAATTGAACCTTTAGAGGGATATAGCCCTTGCGAGGAGAATTCCCGCAAAGGTTGCGATAAAGCAAAAAAGGTTGGTACCCAAAACGTAAATAAGGGCTTTCAACCATTCCCCTTCAAGGAGTAGGGAAACGGTTTCATAACTGAAGGAGGAAAAGGTTGTAAAGGCGCCCAAAAAGCCGACTACCACCAACGCCCTCACGTAAGGGGGTAAGGCGAGGTATTCCAGCGCGTAGTGGATAAAAAAGCCTATGATGAAACTACCGAGGACGTTAACGGTCAAAGTTCCCATTGGGAAGGCTATACCGACCTTTTTTTGAACGTAACCCGCAACGAGGAAGCGCAAAACCGCACCTATAGCACCGCCGAGAGCAACCCAGACCCACACAGCAAAAGGGGTAATTTTAAAGGAAGAACTTAGAAAATAAGGGCGCTTAGGAAGTAGTCGACTATAAGGACCAACATCGACGCGGTAACGACGGCGGCGGTGGTCGCCCGTCCAACCCCTTCGGCTCCCCCTTTTGTGGCAAAACCGAAATAACAGCTCACCGCGGCTATTAAAAATCCAAAAACGGTAGCCTTGTAAAGTCCCCCTAAAAAGTCGTGGAGTTCCACTATATCCTTCATCTTCTGCCAAAAGAGGTATTCGTTCACCCCGAAAAGCTTAACCGCCACAAACCACCCCCCGAAAATCCCTATAACGTCGGCTATTATCGTAAGGAGCGGTAAAGAAATGGTGGCGGCGGCGAGGCGTGGGCTCACCAAGTACCTAACAGGATTGACCGCCAAAACCCGAAGGGCATCGATTTGCTCGGTAATCTTCATAGTCCCTATTTGGGCGGTCATAGCCGAACCAACCCGTGCAACTACCATAAGGGCGGTTAAAACCGGTCCCAACTCCCTCGCCAACGAAATAGCTACAACTGCACCGAGCAAATATTCGGCGTTAAAGCGGTGGAAGGTCGAATAGGTCTCCACCACAATAACACCGCCCGAAAAAAATGAGGTAACCGCTACAACCGGCAAGGTTTCCGCCCCTATATAGGAGAGTTGTTTTAGAAGGTGTTCCAACTTTGGGGGTTTCTTTATCAAAAACCATAGGGCGGAAAGGGTTAAAAGGGTTGCCTCCCCTACCCCGTTTAGGAAGGAGATAATTTTCGACCTCAAAGGGAAAAACATAAAGCTTTATTATCAAACTCGAAGGGAAAGGTAGGAGAAAACCTTAAAAGGGAAAGATGTCTATTTTTCCCCTTTGGGTTCTATAACCACCTTTATAGGTAAACCGTATTTGGTGGCAAATTCGTAGTCCCTCTCGTCGTGGGCGGGAACCGCCATTATAGCACCCGTTCCGTATTCGGCGAGCACGTAGTTTGCGGTCCAAACGGGTATTAAATCCCCCGTAAGGGGATGCTCTGCATACCTTCCGACAAAAACCCCTTCTTTCTCCTTTATTCCCCTCCTCCTTTCCTCGACGGGCATCCTCTTTATCTTTTCAACGAATCCTTTAACCTTTTCCTCTTGGGGAGTACCTTCCGCCAGTTTTACCGTTAGAGGATGTTCGGGTGCCAATACGAGGAAGGTAACCCCAAAAAGGGTATCCGGTCGGGTGGTGAAAACTACTATTTCGTCCCCCGTTTCGGGAACTTTAAAAATAATTTCCGCCCCTTCGCTTTTACCTATCCAATTCCTCTGTTGGGCTATAACCCTTTCGGGCCACTTCCCTTTAAGTTTTTCCAAATCCTCCAAAAGCCTATCGGCGTAGGCGGTTATTTTTAAATACCACGAGGGGATTTCCTTTTGAACAACCTCGCTATCGCAACGCCAACAGCGACCCTCTATAACCTGCTCGTTCGCCAGAACCGTTTCGCAGGAGGGACACCAGTTGACGGTTGCACTTTTCCTGTAGGCTATCCCCTTTTCCAACATCTTTAGGAATATCCATTGGTTCCATCTGTAGTAGTCGGGGTCGCAGGTGGCTATTTCCCTATCCCAATCGTAGGAGAGACCGAGCATTTTCAGCTGCCTTTTCATGTTCTCTATGTTTTTGTAGGTCCACTCGGCGGGGTGGATTTTGTGTTTTATCGCCGCATTCTCGGCGGGTAGTCCAAAAGCATCCCATCCCATTGGGTGGAGGATATTTGCACCTCTCATTTTGAGGTATCTCGCTATGGCATCCCCTATGGTGTAGTTTCTAACGTGACCCATATGGATATTTCCCGAGGGGTATGGGAACATTTCGAGGACGTATTTTTTATTTGGTTTCCCTTCGGTGGATTTAAAAGCCTTTTCCTCTTCCCAAATCCGTTGCCACTTTTTTTCTATCTCATTGGGGTTATACCTTTCCGACATAAGAAATAACTTTAAAAGCCCCGCCAAATGGG
>CAZNBH010000092.1:2046-4107 GCA_964571355.1 uncultured Aquifex sp. | reverse complement strand
ATAGGGTTGGGTAATTATACCGATTACCTTATGGAGGTCTTAGTTGCGGTTCCAGCCCGTTTGGGGTCTACGAGATTGAAAAACAAACCCCTAAGGAGGATAAAGGGTAAACCCCTCATAAGGTGGGTATTGGAAAACCTCACCCGAACGGGGTTTGAAATACTTTTGGCTACCGACTCCGAAAGGATTGCCGAAGTTGTAAAGGATTTACCCGTAAAGGTCGTTTTAACCCCCTCCGAGCTCCCCAGCGGGAGCGATAGGATAGCGTATGCATTAAAAACCTTAAAGGTTATCCCCAAATTCGTTATAAACCACCAGGGGGACGAACCCCTCGCCTACGGGGAGGACGTGGAGAAATTGGTAAAAGCCCTCCAAAACGGGGCAATGGTCGCAACCCTCGCAACCCCTATAAGGGATGAAGAGGACTTTAAAAACCCCAACGTGGTAAAGGTGGTTTGCGACCTCAATGGGAACGCCCTCTACTTTTCCCGTTCCCCTATCCCCTACCCGCGGAGCGGGCATACCTTTACACCGAAAAAACACATAGGAATTTACGCCTACAGAACGGAGGTCTTATTCCGATTTACCGAAATGAAGCCCACCCCCCTCGAAAAGACCGAAGGTTTGGAACAACTAAGGCTATTGGAAAACGGAATTCCTATAAGGGTGGTGGAGACGAAAAACACCTACATAGGTGTGGACACGGAGGAGGACCTCCGAAGGGTTGAAAAATACCTTCCCCTTAAGGGTTAAATAACCTTCTATGCTCTACCACTTGGGGGAATTTTTAAAGCACTATTGGTTTCCATTTAACGTTTTTCAATACATCTCCTTTAGGAGTTTCCTCGCGGTTCTGTTCACCTTCTTTTTGGGGTTAATTTTGTTCAAACTCTACGAGAGGTTTCTAAAGCCGAAATACGAAGCCATCGGGGGGGTAAAGAGGGAGTACGCGTCGGACCAGGAGGTCAAGAAGTTCACCCCCTCTATGGCGGGGGTTGTAATCGTTTCCCTTTTGGTGGTTGCCGCCTTTTTGCTCCTAAGGTTGGACAAACCCTACCCCTACCTGGCGGTGTTGGTTTTGCTCCTCTTTGGGGGAATAGGTCTTTTGGACGACCTCTTAAAGTTTGTGGGAAACGCTATCCACCGCGGGAGGTGGAGGGAAAACACCCTCCCCCGATGGTTCGAAAAATGGGCTAAAACCCACAAGGGGTTAACCGCAAAGCAAAAGCTCTTTTTCCAATTCCTGGGCGGTTTGGCTGTTGCGACCCTTATGGTGGAACTTTTGCCTATAGACACCAAGGTGTATCCCCCCCTTTTTAAAGACCTCTCGGTGGATTTGGGGAGTTTTTACGTCCTCTACGCGGCTCTGTTTATAGCCTTTTTCTCCAACGCGGTAAACATCACCGACGGACTTGACGGGTTGGCTATAGGTCCCTCCCTATCCACCGCGGTGGTGCTCGGCTTCGTCGCCTACTTGGCGGGGAACTATATTTATGCCGATTATTTAAAAATCCCCTACGTCCCCTATGCGGGGGAGCTTACCGTTTTGACGATGGCTTTCCTCGGTGCGGGGCTTTCGTTCCTGTGGTACAACGCCTATCCGGCGAGGCTCTTTATGGGGGATACCGGTTCCCTCGCCATCGGGGCATTTTTGGCGTTTTTAGCCCTGGCGGTAAAGGCGGAGTTCATTCTCCTCGTAGCCGGCGGGGTTTTCGTGGTCGAAGCTATAAGCTCCTTAATACAGATAGCGGTCTGCAAACTCACCAAGGGGAAAAGGGTTGTAGAGGTTGAAGACCCCAAAACGGGTCAAAAAATCCTAAAAAGGGACTGCATTAGGGTTTTCCCGATAGCCCCCCTCCACGAAACCTTTAAGAGGAAAGCCTTGGAGGAAAACCACATAGTGGTCCGATTTTGGATAGTTTCCACCCTTTTGGGGGTGGCCTCCTTGATGTTTTTAAAGTTGAGATAAAGAAAAAGCCCGCGCTACGCGCGGGAATTTTTAGTTCACCTTTATAACGGCGTTCAAAGCCCCCGCCTCCTTCATAGCCTCGAGAACCGAAA
>CAZNBH010000092.1:0-1946 GCA_964571355.1 uncultured Aquifex sp. | reverse complement strand
ACCTTTATAACGGCGTTCAAAGCCCCCGCCTCCTTCATAGCCTCGAGAACCGAAACTATTTTGTCGGGGGTGAGCCCTATTTCGTTCAGGCTCCTAACGAGGTCTCCAACGGTTGTCCCCTTAATGGGGTAAACGGTTTTTGTCTCCTCCCTTACGAGTTCACCTTTGGAGTTTTTCCCTACAGAGGAGGAAGGGGGTAAGGGATAGTTTTCCACCTGGGGTGCATATTCTTTTACCGTTACGGTGATACCTTCCACCGATACCGATACCGGTTTTATTTCTACGTTTTCCCCGAAGAGGACCACACCGCTGCGGGAGTCTATAACCACCGTTGCGGGGCTGTCGGTTTCCACCGGGATTTCCTCAACCTGGGAGAGGAAATCGATGGGGTTTTTCCCGAAGGGTATCCTCACCCGCACCGTTGCGGCGTCGACCGGTTCCGCCAGTTGCTTTTTAAAGTAGTCGTTTATAGCCTTTGCAACCCGTGCGGCGGTGGTTATATCGGGGTTATTCAAGTTTATGTTTACGTAGTTGCCGACCAAATAAAAGGGTAAATCCCTCTCCATCATCCCCCCGTTTATTACAACCCCGACGTTGGGATAGCTTTTAGCCCCGAAGCCTATCCCCTTTTGTTTCACGATAACGGGACCTTGGGCTATGGCGTAAACCCTTCCGTCGGGTCCCTTTAAGGGGGTCATTAGTAGCGTTCCCCCCTCTATGCTCTTGGCGTCCCCTATTGCAGAAACGGTTACGTCGAACCTCATACCGGTCTTGGCGTAGGGGGGAACGGTGGCGGTAACCATAACGGCGGCAACGTTTTTTAGGGTCAAAGTATTGGGGTCTACTATAATCCCGAAGCGGCGGAGCATGTTGGCTATGCTCTGGATGGTGAACTTAACCGATGTCCCGTCCCCCGTTCCCTTTAGTCCGACCACCAAGCCGTAACCTATTAGGTAGGTGGGTTTAAACCCCTCTATGGTGGCTATATCCTTTATCCGAGCCCCGAAGGTGGAAAGGGTTAAAAGAAGCCCTACAAAGGTTATTAAGATTCTTGCCATCCCTAAAAGGTAAATTTAAACCCTTAAAGGTTATGAATTTAGCAAAAACCCTGTTGGATTTTCTCGAAAAGGAAAAGTTCTTCGTCGAGGTGTTCGCCGTTCCGGGTGCTCCTCCCAAGGTTAGGAAGGGGGATAACCTGACCCCTTTGGGGGAGGATATCGTCACCCCGGAACAGACCAAAGGAGCCCTCATTTATCTCAAGGAGTTGGCGGGGAAGATGAGAGCCCTCGACAAGAGAGGGATTTTTACCTTTGCCTACCGCAACGTGGGGAGGATAAGGGTTATTTACGGCTCTCAAAGGAACTCCTATTATTTGTCCCTCCTAAAGGTTCCCTTCGACCCGCCGAAGGCGGGCGAGTTCTTTAAATACCCGCAAAAATTCGAAAAGTTCGCCGAGGCGGTTTACCACGAGAAGGGTAAGGTTTTCGCCATTTTCGGGGAGGATTGGTTTCTAAACGCCACCTTTGTATTCGAGATATTGAATTACGTCCTAAAAAAGGGGGGAAAAATCGTTTACACGATGGAAAACCCCCTCGCCTACCTCCTAAAGCACGAAAACGGTTTAACCATTCAGAGGGAGATGTACGAGGATTTTTTCCAACTGGAGGAGGCTCTGCAGGATATACCCCTGATAGTTCCCGATTTTGTTTACTACTTCGATGCGTTAAATATTTACACGACCGATTTTGGGAAAATTTTGAGATACGTCCACCGTTCGGCGAACGTTTTTTTCAACTTTCCCCTAAAGGGTATCGCGGTGGCAAAAAAACTGTTTAAGGAAATGGAATTAAACGGGATAATACCCGTGGAGTTGAAGCTCGACTATCAACTCGGTTTGGTGGATTTTAACCCCTTACCCCCTACTTGAGGTATTTTTCCAAGAGCTG
>CAZNBH010000091.1:0-4117 GCA_964571355.1 uncultured Aquifex sp. | reverse complement strand
GGGATAAGGAACGAACTTTTAAAGCTTTACACCGATTGCGTGAAGGAGTTGGACAACCTCCTCGAGGAGGCAAAAAAAATAAAGGAAAACCTCGAAGGGGTCTTGTTTTACGTAAAGAAACGGATTAAGGAGGCGCAGGAGTACAAAAAACTCCTATTGGAGAGCATAGACGCCGAAATAAACCGCCTCTCGGAACGGATAGCGGAAAAGATAGAGCGCCTATCGTTGTTGGATTTAGCCTTCCGAAAGGGGAAGGTAAAGGAATTTTTGGACTCCCTAAAGGTGGAACTCGAAAAGGAATTGGAAACCTTTGTTAGGAACACCCTTTTACCCAAATTCGAACTATTCGAGAGTGCGGTAATCCGCGGTGCGGTCGAGGATGCCGCCAAACGGCTCAAAGAATTCGAGCGGTTTTACGAAAAATTGGGTAAAAAAACGAGCCCGCTCGAAGAGCGGGAAATCCTTAAAGTATTGAACGAGAAAATCGGTAAGGTCGAAATCGGCGGAGGGGAGGAAGCGGTCGCCGTTATGGGGGGTAGCATCTTGGCGGGTTCTCTGATGATGCTCCTAAGCGGTTCGTTTATGGTCGATATAACCGGCGGGGTGATAAGCTCGTTGGGGATACTCCTCGGGTTGGGGTATTTGATGAGGAAAAGGGGAAACCTTAAAAGGGAACTCAACAAAATCCTCCAAACCGAAATAGGGGAGAGGTTGAAAAAGGAGGTATCCCGAATAGTGGATAGGAGGATAGGGGAAACCTTGGAGGTTATGCGTCAATACCTCGAGGACCGAATTAGGTTAATAGAAAAAGAAATAGAAAACCTCCAAAAGGCTAAAGAGAAAATACTCTCCCACTACGGGGAGCTGAAAAAGTTCAACCCTTAGGGGGTATATTTTTAACCCTTATGTTAACTCCCGAGGAGCAACTCGAAATAATAAAACGGGGAGCGGTCGACATAATCGAAGAAAAAGAACTTTTGGAGAAACTAAAAAGGGGAAAACCCCTAAGGGTAAAGGCGGGGTTTGACCCCACCGCCCCCGACCTCCACCTCGGACACGTCGTATTATTGCGTAAGCTCCGCCAATTTCAGGACCTCGGTCACGAGGTTTATATAATCATCGGGGACTTTACCGCCACCATAGGGGACCCCACCGGTAGGAACGAAACCCGCCCCCCCTTGACCAAAGAGCAGGTCTTGGAAAACGCAAAAACCTACGCCGAGCAGGCTTTCAAAGTTTTGGACCCCGAAAAGACCAAACTCGTTTATAACTCCCAATGGCTCGAAACTATGACCGCAAGGGATATAGTCGGGTTGACATCAAAATACACCGTTGCGAGAATGCTCGAGAGGGAGGATTTTTCCAAACGCTTTAAAGAAGGGATACCTATTTATATCCACGAGTTCTTATACCCCCTCTTTCAGGCTTACGACAGCGTAGCCATAAAGGCGGACGTCGAACTCGGGGGAACCGACCAGCTTTTTAACCTCCTCATCGGTAGGGATATCCAAAGGGAATACGGTCTCGAGCCGCAGGTAGCCATAACCATGCCCCTCTTGGTGGGTCTCGACGGCGTTAGGAAAATGTCGAAATCCTACGGCAACTATGTCGGTATTACCGAACCCCCCGAAACTATGTTCGGAAAAATAATGTCCATTCCCGACGACCTAATGTGGGAATGGTACAAACTCCTCACCGATTACACCGATAGGGAAATAGAGGAACTCAAAAAAATCCACCCGAGGGATGCAAAACTAAACCTCGCCTACACCATAGTTAAGCAGTTCCACGGCGAGGAGGCGGCAAAGAGGGCTAAGGAGCATTTTCTAAAAACATTTTCCCAAAGGGAATTCCCCGAAAACGCCCCCGTTAAAAAATTCCCCAAAGGGTCTACGTTCAGAGCCGACGAATTTCTGGTAAAGGCGGGACTCGCCCCCTCCAAAAAAGAAGCCCAAAGGATTATAAAGGGGGGAGGTTTTAAAATAAACGGTCAAAAATTCGAAAACCCCTTCGGAGAAATCGTAATAGACGGCGAGCTAAAAATACAGGTGGGTAAGAAAAAATTCCTCAGAGTATTGCCGGAGTAGCCGGTAAAGGTCTTCCCAAGTGATAACCCTGTCCGAAGGCTTTCTTTATCCCCACCTTTTTAACTATTTCTTGGATTTTTTTATAAATAGCCTCGTTGGCTATATATTCGTAAACCAGGTAGAGGTTTAGGTTCTTTGCAAATTCGGTTATGGATTCCACAACCTTTTCGCTGACCTCATTGCTTGTAATCCCCTTAACCAGCTCCCCGTCCACTTTTAAAATCTTTGCCCTTTTAAGATGTGCCAATTTCGCCACCGTTTTGAAGTTTGCATAACCGCTCCCAAAGTCGTCGAAAACTATAAATAGGTTCCCCTTTTCGATTTGTTCCAAAATTTCCCTATTGGTGATAACGGTGTGCTCGGTGAGTTCCAGGTAGAGGTTCATACCGAACTTTTCCATCTTTTGGAGCAATTCGAGGATTAATTTGACCACCTCTTTGTCGCTTAAAGAATTGGGAAAAAGGTTTATGAAAAGATTGGGACTTAATTCCTTTAGGAACTTCAAATATTTGAGGATGTTTTTTAAGACCGCTTTATCGAAATCTATGGTCAAACCCTCTTGCTTGACAAACTCGATAAATTCGGAGGCGGGTAGGTAAACCCTTTGGGAAGAAGGGATACGGGCGAGCAGTTCTATTCCGAAGGTCTCCTTCGTAAAGATGTCGACGATAGGCTGATAAAAGAGGTGTATTTCGTTGTGCTTTATAGCCCTTTTTACCAGCTTTTTATGCCCAACGTTTTCCACCGCCCGAATGAACAGTTCCTCAAAAACCTCGTTGAGTGGGAAAACGGGGAGGGTTTCCCCTTCGGGGGGTTTGGTTTCCAAAATTTTCCTCTCCGCCTCTTTTAGGAACTCCTTTAAAACTTCGGTTTCCATTTTGTGGAGGAGTTTCGTATCCAAATACCCGACTAAGTAGGTTGGAATTTTTTCCTCAACCAGGTATAGAGTTCCAAACTCGTTTGCCTTGTTGAGGGATTTAAAAAAGGTGTCCAGTATTAGGTCGAAATTTTCAGCCTCGTGGTCTATGTAGAGGTATATCCCCCCGTCGAGGTCGAAAACGAAAATATGTCTCCTCCATTCGCAGTCGTCGTCCAATTTTTCCAAATTTTGGAAAAAGATTTTTAAAAAATCCCTTATAAGTTTTTTTTGCACTAATTCATTTTCACTTTTGGGGATAAGGATAGTTAACAACCCGTGGGAGTAATAGGTATCGGAAAGGAACCCCAAAAAGTTCTTTTCCTTTTTCAGTTCCCAGGAGAGTTCTATCTCCTTTAAAATCGCATCGAGGGAATAAATCCTAACTATTAACTCCCTCAAAATAAACGCGGCGCCTTCGAACCTCCCCACCGAGAGGTGCTCGTAAAAATTTGTAAGGTACTGGTGGAAATCCTTGTGTTCCGCCTCCAGTCTCAACCTTTGGTTGAAGTTTGTATAGGTCTTTATGTAAAAGTCTACGCTGTTTAAAACCTCGCAAATGGGACATTTGGGAAAGGAAAATTTGACCTCTCCGAGTTTGAGAGATAAATTTTCCCCTAAGTGTTTAACGGTTTGCTTTAACACCTTAAGGGTTTCGTAAAAATACCTCCTATAAACGTTTCCATTTTCAAAAGCTTGAAGGGTATCGTTTATAAAACTCTCTATGTAGGCTAAAGAAACCCCTTTTTTGCAGGTTTTTATCCAAAAGGCTATTTCGTTATCGGTTAGGTTGAGGTATTCCTTATTTTCCTCCAAACGTTGCCTAAAAAAATCGACACTTTTAAAGAACATCATCTCGTTTATCTGTAACTTCTTGTGAACTAACCCCAGTTTGTAGCAAAACTTAAACAGCTTTCTTTCATCTTTTTCCTTTACGGCGGGGAGAACTTCCTTTATTAGCCTTTTAACAATCCGCTTTATGAGGACAATGGTGTCCAAGTAGGTCGGTATTTTTCTCGAAAGGTAGGGGTCAACGAGAAAATACTCGAATAATTCTTTTATAACTTTTTGCAAATTTTTTTCAATATCGTTCATCGGAAAGGATAATTATAAA
>CAZNBH010000090.1:0-4135 GCA_964571355.1 uncultured Aquifex sp. | reverse complement strand
GGTCGGCATAGCGGGGTGCGGAACGGTTGGAACGGGGGTTGTAGAGATACTCCTAAAAAACAAAGAAAAGCTCAAAAAAAAAGCGGGGGTTGACATAGAAATCTCAAAAGTGGCGGCGAGGGATTGGTCCAAAAAGAGGTTTTTCGAAGTCCCCGAAGGGCTTAGAACCACCGACTGGAGGGAGGTTGTAAGAAATTCCGATATCGTTGTAGAGCTAATAGGCGGGGTTGGGGTGGCGAAGGAGCTCGTGGAAACCGCCCTAAGGGAGGGGAAGCCGGTCGTTACCGCGAATAAACACCTCCTCGCCGAGTACGGGAGGGAACTTTCCAAACTCGCAAGGGAGAACAATACGGTTATCCTCTTCGAGGGTGCGGTTGGTGGTGGTATTCCACTTATTAAGGTCTTGAAGGAAACCCTCGTATCCAACGAGGTGGAGGAAATTCAGGGTATCCTAAACGGGACTACGAATTACATCCTCACCCGTATGGAGGAGGAAAACCTCCCCTTTGAGGAGGCTTTAAGGGAAGCTCAAGAAAGGGGTTACGCCGAAGCCGACCCAACCTTTGACGTCGAAGGAATAGACGCCGCCCATAAAATTGCGATTCTCGCCTCCCTGGCGTTCGGAGGTTTTATCGACTTTTCGAAGGTTTTCGTGGAGGGGATAACCCACCTCGACGTTTTGGATTTAAAACTCGGTAGGGAGTTAGGCTACAGACTAAAGCTTTTGGCTATAGCAAAAAGATTACAAAATGGCAAGGTAGAAATCAGGGTTCACCCCACCTTTATTCCTTTTTCCAATCCCCTTTCCAATGTCGACGGGGTTTTTAACGGCGTCCTCTTTAAAAGCGATTACCTCGGGAAGCTCAAGTTGCAAGGTGCCGGCGCGGGAGCCTATCCCACCGCTACCGCCGTTGTGCAGGACATAGTAGCGTTGGCAAAACAACTATCCGAGTGCGGGAAAGTATTCGACCTTACCCCCTTGGGGTGGAACGACGGGGAACTCCCCGTTTCGGAGGATTTCTACTCGAGGTATTACCTCCGATTGGACGTGGAGGACAAACCGGGCGTCCTCTATAGGATAGCGAAAATCCTCTCCGAAAAGGGGATTAGCATAGCGGGAGTCCTCCAACAGGAGTGGGTTTTGAAATATATAAGAAACCCCTCCGAGGCTATACCCTTAATAATCCTCACCCACAAGGCTTACGAGAGCAAAATAAGGGATGCCCTAAGTGAAATAGAAAAGCTTCCTTTCGTAAAGGGTAAACCTATCCTCATTAGGGTTGAGGAGGAAAAGTACTAATCCCCGCGCTCTGCGCGGGCTTGTTTTTTAATAATTTAAATGCCCTCCCCCAAGGAATGGCTAAAAAGTTACTACTTCGCCGTTAAGTTTTCCTACGCTTCCCTTTTTCTTCTAATCCTTTTTCTAAAGGATGTTTACGCTGTTTCCGATACGGTTAAATACTTTTTCACCTTTTTAGCTTTGTTATACCTGGCGGTGAACATCTACTATTACCTTTATGGAAAGAGTATCCATACCAATGTGGCCCTTCGCATTTTGGATTATATTTCCATTATTCCCCTTGTGGTTTTGGCAAAAAACCTTTACGGGCTGCTTCCGGCGAGTTTGATTTTCATTTGCTATGGAAATCTCTACTGGAAGGAGGTTCTCTTTGCGGCTCTCGTATCGGTAGGTTTGTTAATTTTTAACCTTTCCTTCCTCCGCTACTTTCAGCTTGAAGATTTTGTAATTTCGGTTTTCTACTTTATATCGGTTGCAATAGCGGCCACCAAGCTAAACCTCGTGAGCGCTTTTATCAGGTCACAAGATAAACTGAACGAGCTACGGGAAAATATTAGAAGGCTACAAAAGGAAGTAGGTACGCTGAGTAGGGAACTCAGAATTTACAAGGAAACCTTTAAGATTCTCGACGACCTCTATGTTCGTGAAAGGGATAGCCTCGATAAAACGTTGGAAAGGCTCTTAGGGGCGGAAAAGGTCTATCTCATCCCTTCATGGTTTTCGAAAAGGTTACCCTTCGATGAGTCTGAAGGTTTTATCCGTTTGCCATATAAGAAATTCGTTATCTTTATAAAACCTAAAGAAAAATACTTGGAAAAAGACCCCCGCTATAGGAGGAAGTTGGACCTACTTGTCAAGGTTTTAAAACCCTATATAGAGAGTTTTTTGGCGAATAAGAGGTAAGCGGTATGTCCCACCATTGTATCCTCGGGGCGGAACCTCTCGGGGTTTGCTTTGTAATACCTCGTTAGGATTTCCATTATTTCTATATCCCCGAAATGGGGTTTTAAATGTTTTAGTAGTTCCTGAACCTGGTTGGCGGTCGGCAGTAGAAATCCCACCGGTGCGGACGGTTTTAAAACCTTCCAAACATCTTCCACATAGGGGTAGGGTTCCCTCACGTCCACAAAGGCGGCGTCGAATTCTATACCCTCCACCCTTTGGGGGGTAAAGGGTTCGTTGAACATCTCCACGTTGTGGGTAAAACCGAATTTTTCGAGGTTCCTCTTGGCGACTTTAAAAATTCTCCCCTCCCTCTCGAAGGTGTAAACCTTTCCACTTTTCCCCACGCAGGAGGAAAAAACCATAGTCGCCGCACCGCTGCCGGTTCCGAATTCGAGCAACACCTTTCCCTCTCCGAGGTTTAACTTTTTGGCTATGTAAAAGGTATCCTTGGGGTAGATTATTTGGGTTTCCCGCCTTATGCCGTAGAGGATTATCTCCTCCAAGGTTGGTTTAAAGATTTGTAAATCCCCCACGGGGATGCCGAAGGGTTTCCCTATGAGGTCTTTGTAATAAAGAACCCCCCCTTTGTAGGAAAAGTTTTTGTCGCTTTCGACCCTTTTGAGGTACCTTTTCTCTTTAAACCTTATTAGGATATAGTCACCCTCTTTTATGGTTTCCCCCATCAGGGTTTAAAGATTGTCCACCCTTGCGGGATATTTGCAAAAAACACCCTCCCCTGGGGGAACGGTTTCTATAATTTAGAGACCTTGCGATGGGATTCTCTTTGGGAATTGTGGGGCTTCCCAACGTGGGAAAATCAACCCTGTTCAACGCACTCACCGAAAGCACAAAGGCGGAAGCCGCCAACTACCCCTTTTGTACCATAGAGCCCAACATAGGTAAAGTTCCCGTTCCCGACCCCCGTTTGGAAAAAATAGCACAAATAGAAAAATCGCAAAAGATTACCCCTACCTATTTGGAGTTTAGGGACATCGCCGGCTTGGTAAGGGGTGCCTCCAAGGGTGAAGGGTTGGGAAACCAATTTCTAGCCCATATTAGGGAAGTGGACGCCATAGGGATGGTTTTGAGGTGCTTCGACGACGAAAACGTGGTTCACGTGGAGGGTAGCGTAGACCCCGTAAGGGATATAGAGATTATAGACCTCGAGCTGATTGCCAAAGACCTCGAAAGTATCGAAAAGCGCCTAGAAAAGGTGGCAAAGCTAGCCAAAATAGGGAAAAAGGAGGCTAAAGAGGAACTTCAAAAGCTCGAAACCTTAAAAGGTATCCTCGAAAAACTCGAACCTTTGAGGAGGTATAAAAAGGAACTTCCCCAAGAGGTTTGGGATTACGCAACCAAGGAATTGTTTCTCCTCACCACCAAGCCGGTTATGTACATAGCCAACGTAAGCGAAGACGACCTCCTCGAAAACGGAGGTGAGAACGACTACGTAAAAAGGGTTAAGGAATACGCCGCCAAGGAAAATGCTCCGGTGGTGGTCGTTTCGGCGAAACTCGAGGCGGAGCTGGCGCAACTCCCCAAGGAGGAAAGGAAGGAGCTTTTAAAGGAGTACGGTCTCGACGAGCCCGGTCTGAACAAGGTCATTAGAGAAGGCTACAAATTGCTCGACCTTATAACCTTCTTCACCGCGGGGGAGAAGGAAGCCCGCGCCTGGACTATAAAGAGGGGGACAAAAGCACCCCAAGCCGCCGGAAAAATCCACTCGGACTTTGAAAGGGGTTTCATAGCCGCCGAGGTTGTATCCTACGACGATTTTGTCAAATACGGGGGTTGGGTTGGAGCACGGGAAGCTGGGGTAGCCCGTCTCGAAGGAAAGGATTACGTTATGCAGGATGGAGACGTCGTTATATTTAGATTTAACGTTTAAAT
>CAZNBH010000089.1:0-4165 GCA_964571355.1 uncultured Aquifex sp. | reverse complement strand
CCCCTTTTTTGGCACAGTTTGAAAATCCTCCTCTGTAGGTCGATATCGTCGGCGGCTACCACCACGAGGAACTTATTCCTCAAGTCCCCCGTTAGGAATTTCCGCTTTTTTATCTTTATCCTTCCCCTTTTTGCCAACTCTTTAAGCCTTTTTTCCACCTTGGGGGCTACAACCGTTATTTTTCCCCCGAAGGGGAGGAGTTTTTCCACCTTGCGGGTGGCAACACTCCCACCACCCACCACGAGGATTTCTTTGTCCTTTAAAGATACAAAGGCGGGAAAGAGGGGCATTTTTCAAACCTCGAAGAATTGTTTAAAGTGGTCTATACCCTTTCGGTGGACGAAGTGGAAAAAGGTTTCCCCCCTTCGGCGGTTTTCCAAATAGTACCTAAAGAGGTTTTCGAGCCGTTGTTCGAGACCTTCGAGGGGAACCTTTCCCACTTTTTTAGCCTTCACCGCGTGGTTTCCACCCAAAAAGACTTCGACCCCCAAAACCGCTTTTTGACCATCGGAGAGCCTAATTTTTGTTCCGACCAGTCCTATATCCGCCGCCCCGTGTTGCCCGCAACCTTTATTGCAAGCCGACCAGTGTATCCTGATGGGGGTATCTATTGGTATCCTCTCCTTCAAGTAATTGGCAACCCTATGGGCGTCCGATTTGTTCTCTATAACCCCAAAATGGCAGGTATCGCTACCGGCGCACGCAATGGTGTGAACAATCCAAGGGCTTCCGTTCAGGCTTTTTAAATGCTCGTAATCGGCGTCAAAGAGCAAATCCTTCAGCCTTTCGGCGGGTATATTTACCAAATAGATATTTTGGTAGGTGGAAAGCCTCAAATCCCCGCTTCCGTACCTTTTCGATAGTTCGGCAACCCTTTCGAAGTCTTCGGCGGATATTTTTCCCGATGGGATACCTAAGGCTACCGAATAAAGTTCCCTTTCCCCCTTTTGGCGGATTATCCCCGTCCTATCCCCGTAGGTTTTTACCAATTCATCACCCTTAAAGGGGAACTCCCTACCGAGTTTTTCCTCGAGGAGTTCCCTAAATTTCATAGCCCCCAAATCCTTGACGAGGAAATAAATCCTGTTCCTATTTCGGTTTCCCCTATAACCCTTTTCCGTGTAGAGTTCTATAACCGCCTTAAAGACGTCGACCACCTCCTCGGGTTTCACGAACATATCCATATCGAATCCCTTTTGGGGACCCCCCGAACCGATTTTTCCCCCTATGTAGAGGTTGAAGCCGAAATTTCCGTTTTCGTCCTCGGCGGGGTAAAAGGCGATATCGTTGTAAAGGGCGTTTATAGGGTCCCTCCTCGAGCCCAAAATGGCGGGGTTTACCTTCCTCGGAAGGTCGGCGTACTCCTTTTTACCGAGAATAGCCTCGGTCATAGCCCTCACCAACGGGGTGGTGTCGTAAATCGAATCGTAAGCCAACCCCGCCAAGGGGTCTTGGGTGATGTTTCTAACGTTGTCTATTCCCGTTTGGAGGGTGGTAATGCCGACCTTTTTGAGTTCCTCCAAAATGGTTTTAATGTTTTTAAGTTCCACCCAACGGATTTGTATCTGTTGGCGGGATGTAATCTCCACCAAATTGCGGGCGTATTTTCGGGAGAGCTCCGCTATCTTTTTCGCCTGCCAATAGTTGATAACCCCTCCGGGTATTCTTATCCTTATCATGAAAAAGCCGGGGGTGGCTTTGCGGTAAAATATGCCGTACCACTTTAGCCTCTCCAAATCGTCGGGGGGGATTTTCTTGTAGTCCCCCTCCTCGAAGTATTGCTCCATACGCCTTTTAAACTCGGGGTCGAAGGGGTGGAGTTCCCTCTTTATTTTTTCTATTCTGTTCAACTTTTCGGTCATAAATCTCTAATAGACACCCTTTAATGGAACAAATTTTGCTTTCCATTACCCCTTTTGGGAAACCTACTTGTTGACATTTTGAGGAAAAAATGAACCCTAAAACCTTAAAAAGGAAAAATTTCTTCCAAAATCCCCCGAAGGTTAACAATTTGAAAATTCGGGAAACCTTAAAAGGGATTTCCGTTTTTGAGAAAAAACCCCCTTATGGCGGAAAATACCTTCCAATGCCCCTATTGCGGTGTTGGATGCGGTCTAATCACGAATAGAGGAAACGGAAGGATAAAAAAACTCTTCGAGGAGGAGATAATACCCACCCAAGTAAAGGTTAGGGGAGATTTAAACCATCCCGCAAATAGGGGTTTGGTTTGCATAAAGGGGGTAACCCTACCCCAAACGTGGGATAAAAACCGGTTAACAAAACCCCTTTATAGGGAAAGTTTGAAAGAACCTTTTAGGGAAATATCTTGGGAGGAAGCCTACCTCAAGGTGGTACAAAGGCTTAAAAGTCTCTCCCCCGAGGAGGTCTACTTTTACATTTCGGGGCAACTCACCACCGAGGATAGCTACGTAATAAACAAATTCGCAAAGGGGTTTTTGAAAACCAACAACATCGACGCAAACTCCCGCCTCTGCATGGCTTCGGCGGTGGTAGCCTATAAAAAGGCTTTCGGAAGCGATGGGGTTCCATGCACCTATGAGGATGTGGACGACGCCGATGTTTTCCTATTTATAGGTTCCAATGCGGCGGTAGCCCACCCCGTTTTATTCAACCGTATACAAAAAAACCGCCGTCCCGATACGGTGGTGGTAACGATAGACCCGGTCGAAACCGAAACCGCTAAAAAGAGCGACCTCTTTATCAACATAAACGCCGGTACCGATACCGTCTTTTTAAATTCGGTTCTCTACGTCCTCTACAAAAGCGGTTGGATAGACAAGGAATTTGTAGACAAATACACCGAAGGTTTTGAAAGGGCTATAGAGGAGGCTAAAAAGTATCCCCCCCGCGTAGCGGCAAGGATTTGCGGAATAAAGGAAAGGGATATAGAAACGGTAGCCTACCTCTTTGCCTCGGCTAGGAAGCTTATCTCCTTTTGGTCGATGGGGTTAAACCAATCGGTGAACGGGGTTAATAAAAACCTCGCCCTCATAAATCTGCACCTCGCCACCGGTAGGCTTGGGAAAAAGGGTTGCCCCTTTTCGTTAACCGGTCAGCCCAACGCCATGGGGGGTAGGGAGGTCGGCTACCTGACCAACGGCTTGCCCGGCTATAGGGACGTAACCAACGAGAGGGATAGAAGGGAAATAGAACACCTTTGGGGGGTAAAGGGTATAAAATCCCAACCGGGGGTAACAATAACCGAGGCGATAGACCTAATATTGGAAGGGAAGATAAAACTCCTCTGGGTGGTGGGAACAAATCCCGCAATAACCCTACCGAGGTTGGACAAGGTTTGGAAAGCACTCGAAAAGGTCTTTTTGGTGGTAAACGAGGCATACTCCGACGCCGATACCCTGAAATTTGCCAACCTCGTATTTCCCGCCCAGGTTGTCCCCGAAAAGGAGGGTGTGATGACCGGAAGCGATAGAACAATAACCTTTATCCACCGACAGGTGGAACCCCCGCCCAATACCAAACCCGATTGGTTAATCTTTACCGAGGTTGCCCGCCTAATGGGGGGAGGAAAACTATTCCCCTACACCGATAGGGGTCAAATTTACGAGGAGTACAGAAAAACCACCAAGGGAAGGCTTTGCGATATATCCACCGAAAGGTTCAAGGAGGAAAAACTCCCCCAAAGGTGGGGGGAAAAGTACCTCTACCGAACCCCCGACGGGGGTTGGAAATTTAAAACCAAAAGTGGGAAGGCAAAGTTTCACCCCACCCCCTTCGAGGTGGAGGATTTGGACAAAAACCTCCTTGCGGAAAAAGGTTTGGAAAACCTATTGGGGGAAAATGAGTTTATCCTCACCACCGGAAGGATAAAAAACCACTGGCACACGATGACCAAAACGGGGAAAGTCGACCTTTTGATGAAGAACGAATTACCACCCTACGTAATAATGCACCCCAAGGATGCCGCCCTTCTAAACATCGACGAGTGGGACGTGGTAAAAATAACCGACGGTAGGAACGAAATCCGTAGGGTAGTCCTCTTGAGGAGGATAAAGAGAAAACACCTTTTTACCTATTTCGGTTACCCCCTTTGGTATACCGATAGTCCTACAAACCTCTTAATGGAGGATAGATTTGACCCCCTTTCAAAGGAACCCGATTTAAAGTTTAAAAGGGTTTGGGTGGA
>CAZNBH010000088.1:0-4254 GCA_964571355.1 uncultured Aquifex sp. | reverse complement strand
TACTTCCAAAACCCAAAGCAGGTAAAAAATCGGTTTTATTTCCCTCAAAAGGGAAAGGAGATTGGCAAGCCCTTCCCTTAATAGGAATAGAAGAAAAGTTAAAGAAACCCCGAGGGTGTAGGAAAGGGCTATTACCCATCCCCCGAGGTGGAAAAGGAAAATACCGACTCCCGCCACGGTTATTTCAACCCCAAACCACAAAAGGGAATAGAGGAATGCCCTTTCGAGGTTTCCGCTTTTGTAGAGTTTTACCTTCGCGACCTGAAAAAGGGTTAGGGGAACCAATCCCAACGAGTAGAGGGAAAGGTACAGTGAAACCCTTTGAGTATCGGCTTCACCAAAAACCCCGTGGCGGTATATCACCTCTGTTATATCCCTTGAAAGGATAAAGAGCCCCAGGGAGGCGGGAACGGATAGGAGGATGCCCAACTTTAAACCCTCCCGAAGGGCATTTTCTTTATTTTTGGAAACCTCGGAGAGGCTGACGTTGGTTAAGGATACGCTTACAAGGCTAACGCCGAGCTGAAAAATGCGCATCGCGTAATACAAGGAGGATAAAATCCCGCCGCCTACGGCGGTTGCGAAAAAGGCTTCCACCAGAGTGGACAGATGACCAATTCCCGCCGACCCGATTTGCGGAACGAGCTTTTTGAAAAAGTTTTTTACCTCCCCGTGGGGGTGGATATTTAGGAACAGTTCCCCCCCGTGTTTTTTGTACAGGTAGAACACGAAAAGGACTTGCAAAAGTCCACCCACAAGGGCACCGTAAACTATCGATAAAATCCCCCAACGGAGGTGAAACAGCAGTATAAAACCTATTACGGTGAGGTTAAAAATCGCCTGCGAGAGGTAGGAGGCAAAAAATTTCCCCTTAAATTGGAGAAAGGACATAAAAAACGCGTTTAGGGAGGCAAAAAACAGGTAAAAGGACAACAACCGGAGGTAAAGGATAGCGCTTTCTAAAAAACCCTTTGCGGTCTCGTGGCTAAAAAGCTCCACTATAAAGGGGGCTGAAAGGCTTAAAATTACCGAAACCGCTAAAGAGGTCAAAGCTATATAAAAGAACAACGCGCTTAGGTAAGTCTTTCTTTCCTCCTCACTTAGCCTTCCGAGGGTGGGGATTATTATCGGATTGAAGCCACCTTCCCCCAGTATCCGCCTGAAGATGTTGGGAATTTTCCAGGCGAGAAAGAAGGCATCGGTTTGAAGGTTGGCCCCGAAAAAGGAAGCGGTGAGGACTTCCCTCACCAATCCGAGGATTCTACTTATGCCAATCCCGAGGGCGGATGTTATAGAACCCCTTAAGAGTTTTTCCATTTAAGGTTTAAACACTAACGGGTTTTCCTCCCAAATCTCTTCCCTCCAAAGGAACGTTTTCTCCCAAAGTTCCTTTTAAAGGATTTTTTCTTTTCACCAGCCTTTATAGGTTTTTCGGATAGGTTTATAAACTCGAAGGTGTCCCTAACCAATTTTTTTACCCTTTGGAGTTTGTCGTCCTCGAAATCGGAGGCAAAAGATAGGGCTTTTCCCTCTCTTCCAGCCCTTCCGGTCCTACCTATGCGGTGGATATAGCTCTCCGCATCTTGGGGGAGTCGGTAGTTAAAGACCACATCGAGGTCTTCAATATCCAAACCTCGGGCGGCTACGTCGGTTGCCACCAAGAGGTTTATTTTCCCCTTGCGGAAGTTCCTTAAAACCCACTCCCTGCGGTTTTGGGAGTAGTCCCCGTGGATAGCCTCGGCTCTAAAGCCCTTTTCCTTTAGGCGGTTCGCCAACCAATCGGCTTCCCTCTTGGTTTGGGTGAAAACTATTCCCTTCCTAAAAGGGGTTTCTTCCAATTTTTCCAAAAAGGTTTCGAACAGCTCCCTATCCCCCACGCGGTAGATTTTTTGGGAAATTTTTTCCACCGTGGGTTTTTCCGGTTCTATGGATACCGTTTGGTGGTTTTCTTTTAAGAATTTCCCTATAACGGTTTTTATCTCCTCGGGCAACGTTGCGGAAAATAGAAGTGTTTGCTTTTCCGAGGGGGTTTTTTGGTAAATAAACTCGATGTCCTCTATAAAACCCATGTCGAGCATTCGGTCGGCTTCGTCGAGGACGAAAATTTTAAGATTGCTTAGGTTCAACTCTCCCCTCTCTATTAAGTCCTTTATCCTTCCGGGGGTACCGACGACCACTTGGGGTTTTAAACGGCGGAGCAGGTCTATTTGACCAAAAATGGGTTTTCCGCCGTAGGCGGCTATTACCTTTACCCCTCTGTACTTACCCAAGTCCTTAATCTCTTTGGCAACCTGAATGGCGAGCTCCCTCGTCGGGACAAGGATAAGAACCTGAACCGTTCCCTCGGAGGGATTTACCCTTTCCACTATCGGTATCCCGAAGGCGGCGGTTTTGCCCGTTCCCGTTTGGGCTTGACCGACCAAATCGTAACCCTCCAAAAGGAGAGGAATAGCCTTTTCCTGTATAGGTGTGGGGTTTTTATAACCTTTTTCGGCAATCGATTTTAAAGTTTCACCGCTTAGGTTGAAATTTTCAAACATTTTCACTCCCTGTAAGGTTTTCGGGAGAAGATTCTTCCAAAGGTTGGAGAGTGGGAGGAAAAACCTTCTCCGGAAGTTGATACTAACAATTTACCACACGGAGTTTAAAAAATTGTGAGAAAAATCCTAAATTGGGAAATTTTTGGCAAATTTCAACTTTTGTTGACATAAAAGTCTTTAAAAACCTCCGTAGGGATTTGATTTATTAAAAACCTTATGAAGTTCAAACACGTTTTGGTATGCATGGCGAGGAAACCCAACCCTATGATGCCCTCCTGCGGTGCTAAGGGTGCCGACCAGATTGCTATGAAATTCCAAGAGGAATTGATGAAAAGGGGGCTACAAAACGTCCTATTGTCGGTGACAGGCTGTTTGGGGGCTTGCGAATTGGGACCCGTGGTGGTGGTATACCCCGACGGGGTTTGGTACGGGAACGTAAAACCGGAAGACGTGGAGGAAATAGTTGAAAAACACATAGTGGGCGGACAACCGGTGGAAAGGTTAAAGATAACCCACCCCATCGAGCAAATGGTGTAAAAAACACCTTTAGAGGATTTTCTCCTTTTCCTCTAAACCCTTTGCGGTTTTATAAATCAACTCCAGCAGTTGGTCTATATTCCACTTTTTTTCCGCCGAGACGTATATATTGGGTATATCGCTCACCATAAGGGAGTGGTCGAGCGTATAAACCTCCTCGGGGGAATTGATTAACCTATCGATTTTGTTGAAAACCAAGATTTGTTTAACCCCCTCGAGGTTGAGTTTTTTCAAAATTCCATTTACGGTCCCTATTTTTTCCAACCATTTGGGGTCGGAGGCGTCGACCACGTGGAGGATTATATCGGCTTCCTGAACCTCCTCGAGGGTAGCCTTAAAAGCCTCAATTAACTCCGTGGGGAGTTTGTTTATAAAGCCAACCGTATCGGTAACGAGCACCTTAAAGTCGGGATATACAAACCTCGAGGAGGTGGTTGTGTCCAAAGTTGCAAACAGCATATCCTTTTTAAAAACATCCCTACCGGTTAGGGCCTTCATAAGGGTTGATTTACCCACGTTGGTATACCCTACGAGGGCAACCCTTACGAAATCCCCCTCTTTGGAAACCTCCTTTAACCTCCTCTTGCGTTGCTCCCTTCTCCTTTTCTTTATCTCCTCGAGTTCCTGTTTGATTTTGTGAATCCGTTTTCTCAAAATCCTACGGCGGATTTCCGCCTCCTGTTCACCGGGACCCCTTCCCCCTATACCACCGGCCTGTCTCGATAGGGCTTTTCCCTTCCCGTAAAGGCGGGGGAGTTCGTGCTGTAGTTTTGCCAATTCCACCTGCAGTTTTGCCTCTTTAGTCCTCGCCCTTCGGGTAAATATTTCCAAAACAAGGTCGGTTCTATCCAATACCCTCGCGTTCAATCTCTTTTCGAGTTCCTTCACCTGGGAGGGGGTTAAGGGGTCGTCAAACACTACGGTATCCGCTTTGGTTCCCTGAACAAGTAGGTTCAAATCGTTAACCTTTCCTTTACCTATATAGGTCGAGGGGTCGGGAGCGGTTCTTTTTTGAATAAGCTTTCCCAACACCTTGCCCTCTACGGCTTCCACCAAACCGGCGAGCTCGTTAATAGACTGGTATACTTCGCTTTTGGTTTCCCCTTTTTTCCAAACCCCTACGAGTATTGCCCTCATATTCCACTCTTAGGGGAAAAATTATTGTGGGAAAACCAAA
>CAZNBH010000087.1:0-4358 GCA_964571355.1 uncultured Aquifex sp. | reverse complement strand
TACCAAAGCGGGAGGTGGTTGGGAAGGTGTCCCTCCTGCGGGGGGTGGAATACCCTCGTGGAGGAAACCCTAACCGATATCACCCCTAAGAGGAAAAGTGCCTTAAATTTCCTCTCGAAGGATTCCAAACCGGTACCGATAACCGAGGCGCAGGAGGTTCAATACATAAGATTCCCCTCGGGGATAAAGGTTTTCGACAACGCCCTCGGCGGGGGATTGGTAAAAGGTCAGGTTTCCCTCTTAGCGGGGGAACCGGGTATAGGGAAGTCCACCCTCCTTTTACAGCTCGCCTATTCCCTCGCGCGGGATGGTAAAAAGGTCCTATACGTAAGCGGTGAGGAAAGCGTAAACCAAATCTATTTGAGGGCAAAAAGGTTAAACGCCCTCCACAAGGATTTAATCGTTTTTTCCGAAACCGTTTTGGAAAAAATCGAAGATATAACCCAAGAGGTGAAACCGGACGTGCTGATACTCGACTCGGTTCAAACGGTCTTTTCCGCCGACTTGGAGAGTTCCGCCGGGAGCGTTTCCCAGGTTAGGGAGGTTACCTATCGGATAACCGAGCTATCGAAGCAAAACGATATAACCACCTTTGTGGTGGGACATGTGAACAAAGAGGGGCAAATAGCGGGACCCAAGGTATTGGAGCACATAGTGGACACCGTTTTACAGTTTGAAGGGGAAAGGGGGAGTTTTTACCGAATCCTCAAAGTGATAAAAAACCGATTTGGCCCTTCGGGGGAAATGGCGGTTTTTAAAATGACCTCCTTCGGGTTGGAGGAGGTCCCCGAACCCTCGGCGTTCTTCATCGCCGAAAGGAACACCCAAAGGGCGGGAACGGTAATTTTCCCCTACACCGAGGGGAGCAAGCCGGTTCTATTGGAGGTTCAGGCGTTGGTCCTACCCTCCGTTTACGCCACCCCCCAACGGAGGAGCGAGGGATTTAACCCGAACAGGCTCTCCATAATTTTGGCAATCCTCGAAAAGGAGGCGAATATTTTCCTCCGCGACAAGGATGTGTTTGTAAACATCGTCGGGGGGATGGAGGTAGACGAGCCGGGTATAGATACAGCCGTTGCCCTCGCCATAGCCTCATCGGCGAAAAATAAACCGATTCCCCCCGACGTTGCGGTTTTTGGAGAATTGGGACTTACGGGGGAAATTAGAAACGTCTACTTTTCCGAGGTGAGGGTAAAGGAGGCTAAACGTTTCGGGTTTAACAGGGTATTGGTTCCCAAAAGCGTTGCCGAGGAACTAAAGGGGGAGAACCTCGAAGGGTTTAAGCATATAAAGGAACTCCTCGAGGCGGTCTTTTAGCCCTCCTTCTTTGCCACCTTCTTGTTGTAAATAGCCGAAAGCACCCCGTTTACGAACTTCGCCGCCTTTTTTCCAACGAAGGCCTTGGCAAAGTCGATATAATCGTTAAATGCCCTCCCGGGGTCTTGAACGCCGACAAACATAAACTCCGCCGTTCCGAGCCTCAAAAGGTTTCTCTCGACGCTTCCCAGGCTGTCTATGGTCCAGTCTTTTAAAAACTCCTCTATGGTGCTATCCACCTCCACCTTGTGGTTGTCGTAGGCGTCGAGAAGTTTTTCCGCGTATTGTTTTATCTCACCCATATCCTCGTCAACCCTCTTTTGGGCAAATTTTTTAATCTCCTCCAAAAGTTGTTCCACTATTTGGAATACCTTTTTACGGTAGGTTTCCTCCGCACCCTTTAAGGTTTCGAAATCGGAGGGTTTTTCCTCCGCGAGATTTTTGAGGAATTCTATCAGTTCCCCTATTTGGTCTTCGTAATCGCTTAGGGATTCCTTTAAGTGTTCGAGGTCGGAAATAATCCCGTTAAGGATTTCCATAGCCTTTTCCAACTTTGAGCGGCTCTTTTCGCTAATCCAACCGGTGTAGGTGAGGGAGAAATTGTGAAGTTCATCAATACTTTTCAACAAAACAAAGACGGCAAAGAGTTTATTTTTCAATTTATCGGCAATTATTTCCTCCTCCGCGAGGTTTTCAAACTTTTTGCTATAAACCTCCACGTCCACATTTTCCCCATTCTTCAACTTTTCGAGGAGGTCTTCGGCGAGTTTAACCGCACTTTTGTACAAAAACTCCAAGGTTTTCCAATATTCGTTCGAAATTTTTTTTAAATCCTCACCCGTTAAATCCCATTGGTATAGGATATTAAAGGCGTGTTTTCTCGAATATTTCCTAAAGCGCATGGCAAAGACTTTTAATATATTAGCGGAGGGGATTTCCAAATCCCTTAAAGAACCTTATCGTCAAAGCCTCCGAGCCGTCCGAATACCTCTGCAATCTAAGGAAGGTGTTGAATAAAAATCGGGTAGAACCCCATAGATAGGTTGCTTTCGGGTTGCTCGAAGGTAGCCAATGGTATCCGACGCTAAGCAGGTCGGAAAAATCCTTTTCCACATCGATACCGAAGAGAAACCCCTCCTTCGGGTCGAAGGAGGGAACGAACTTAATATCTATCCCGCTTATAAACGAAGATGAAAGCTTGGAGAGTAGACCCCCTATTTCGCTGTAGCCCTTTTGCAGGATTAACTTCGACAGCGGGAAATTCTCCATACCCGCCTGACCGATAGCACCTCCCATCAAATAGCTTAGGAGTTCCCCTTTGGGCATAGGGGGTATTGAGTAAATGTCGAACTTCAAATTTTGCAGGGGTGTATAGCCGTAAATCTTTAAGTAGACAGTCCTATCGGGGGCGTAATTGCTTAGGAGCAAATTTAAATAAACCCTATCCCTTACAAGTACGTATCCACTTACAACGGTGAACTTTTTGCCCAATATATTTAGATTGCCGTAGTTCAGGTTAACCCTTAGGTCTTTTGCCTTATCCGAAACCTTTCCGTTTAGAGTTAAACCCAATGCCCCTTCGGGGATTTTCACAAACAGGGGCTCGGTGGAAAAAATCCTAACCTTGTAATGGAAATGGTCTTCGGTTGAATTACCCTTGTTGGGACTTTCCTTTTTACCGAAATCGTAGGATAGAACGTGCAAGTACCCCCCGAGCCCTATCTTTCCCTCGAAACTCCGGGTGGAATTCTTTATTTCAATCTTCCCGCTGGAGGATACCTTTAAGAATCCCTTCACCTTTTTGGGGATATCTATCTTTAACGGAAACTCTTGAAGGTCGTAATTAATTGAAAAACCCTTTCGGGGTTTGTAGGAAATCTCCGCACTCCCGAAAGGGGTCTGGTTTAACGGGTTTATAAACCCCAAAAATCCGTTTAAGGTTCCGTTCCCGTAAAGGGTATTTATATAAATCGAAATAGGCTTATAAACGTAATCGGAGAACAAATCCACCCTCTGGGAAAAGCTGAGGGAAAACCTCTTAGGGAAATCCCCAATATTTCCCGCGTAGTGGGCTCTTATTACGAAAACGTCGGGGTTCTCTATCAAGGTTTTAAACCTTGCGAGGTACAGGTTCAAAAATTCCTTTTTTACCTTTAAAAGGGTATTGAAATCGAGGTAATCCCCCTCGAGGTTCAATTTGAGGGAAGCGCTAAAGGGGAGGTTTTTAACCGAACTCAAGACGACCGTTAAACGCCTATCCCGAAAACGGAGGTTTAAGTTTTGAACGCATAGTAGTTTTCTTATCCCGAAGAACACGCAAAAGGGGAGGGATTTCAAACTTACCCCGAAGGGTTTTAAATCGACATCCCCTATTACGGGAACCACGGCGGTTAGGTTTAGGGGATTGTTCAATACCTTGTTAAGGGTTGTGAGTTTTAATTTTTTCCCCTCCAAAAGGATTTTTCCTTGCGATGACACAAACTCGGATAGGAATTTGTACTTAACCCTTTTGCGGGTATATTTCAGGTCTAAACTGTAGGAGTTCAACCTAATGGTGGCTCCACCGGTGTTGGAATTGCCCTTCCCTTTAAAGGTTAAAACGTAGAACTTGTTAAACACCTCGAGGGGAACTACCAAATTCCCCTTAAACCTCAAAGGGTTTATAGAAAGTTCGAACAAACCGCTCGCCCTTTTATCCAAACGGACCTTTAAGAGGTTCTTTTCAAAATTGCCAAAAACTTCGGTATCGAGGAGGGCGAAGTTTTCGACCGAAAGGCTCTTTATATAGTTGTGGAATAAAAAGGTTTTCCCCTCAACGGAACCCTCGAAGAGGGGAAGGTTAACCCTTAAGGGCTTACCAAATACGGAAACCTTTCCGAAGATATACCCCCAATAGTTTTTATCCTTTAAAAGTGCTAACCCGTTTAGGGAACCGCTTAGCTTCAAACCCAAGAAGTCATTTTTTGAAACTTCAAACCCCTGCTGGGAAAATGCTAAATAATCCCTGTAAGAGAGCCTTTTTACAAAACCTTTAAGGTGGA
>CAZNBH010000086.1:0-4361 GCA_964571355.1 uncultured Aquifex sp. | reverse complement strand
AGGATATCTCCACCAAAGGGTAAAATTCCCTCAAATCCACCGAAGGTTTTACATCGGAAAAGGCTAACCACCTTTTGACAAGCCCCCTAAAGACCAATTCCGGTGAGGGAAAGGGATAGTCCACGTCGTTCCTCCTAAAGGTGGTGGGGCTTAGGAAGGTTATTTCCACCTTTTGGGGAACTTTTACGTCCTCCACAATCCCCGAATAGGTTTTTACCCACCTCTCGGAAGCCCTAACGGATTTGGTAAATGGGATTTTCTTACCCCTAAAGGTTATAAAGTCCTCCCCGCTCCCCAAAAGGAGGTCGGATAAAACGGTGGAGATTAAATCGTCCTTTAGGAGGTTGAGTTCGAAATTGAGTTCCCCCACGGGGTCTTTTTTGAAAAGTTCTTTACAAAAGAGGGAAAAGGGTTTAACGTTTTTAAACCCGTCGTGGAGTATTTTTGCACTTTCTCCACCCAAAATGGAGAAAAAAATCCCGTGAACCCCGTCGGGTTTGAGCTCTAAGGGATTTATTTCCTCCGAGAGGTTTAATCTAATATGAACCTTTAAAGGCATCTGCGGAAATTTTAACCCTCCAAATGCGATTGTTTTCCCAAAATTTCCTTTACGAGTTTGCTAAAAACCCTCCCCCTCTCCTCGTAGGATGTAAATTGGTCGAAAGAGGCACTGGCGGGGGAAAAGAGGAGGATATCTCCCCTTTTTAGGTATTTTTTTGCGAGTTTTATAGCCCCCTCGAGGGTATCGGTAACCTCGAAAACTGTTGTATCCCCCAATTGGGCTTTTAACTTTTGTCCGTTTTCGCCGTAGGCTATTGCAACCTTTACCCTTTTGGAAAAAATCCCCCGAAGGGGCTCGAAATTTGCCCCTTTATCCTTCCCTCCGAAAATGAGAACCACGGGGCGGTCGAAGGATTGGAGCGCCGCCTTTAGTGCGTTGGGGGTGGTTGCCTTGCTATCGTTGTAAACCTCCACACCTCCAAAATTCCCCTCGTAGGAAAGCCTATAGGGGAGACCTTTAAAGGAATATAGAACCTCCCTTATTACCTCGAGGGGAACACCGTAAATAACCCCTACGGTGGCGGCAACGGCGGCGTTCCAAATGTTGTGTTCCCCCCTTATTTTTAGCCTCGAAACCTCAAAAAGGGGGGTATTTTTGAAGTAAACCCACCCGTTGGGTTTGAGGAATATGTCCCCGTCGGGGGTTTTGAAGAAAATTTTTTTCGCCCCCGAAGGGGTATTGGCGATTAAAGGATTTTCCCCGTTTAGGATTAGGTAATCCTCCCCCTTTTGGTTTTTAAAGATGTTGTATTTCCCCTTTAGGTAATCGTTTAGGTCTCTATGCCAGTCGAGGTGGTCTTCGGCGAAGTTTAAAAAAGCCCCCACCCTTGGTCGGAAGGTTTTTAGGGTATACCCCTGAAAGGAGGAAACCTCCAAGACCGCCAAGCCGGTTTCCGATTTTAGGACCACCTCAGAAAAGGGGATGCCTATGTTCCCCCCTATGTAAACCCCCGTAAGGGAACCTTTAAGGATTTCGTAAACCAGGGTGGTTGTGGTGGATTTTCCATCGGTTCCCGTAATGGCGATAACCTCACCCTTGAAAAACCTATAGGCGAGTTCGGTCTCCCCTATGAGTTCCTTGTTGAGGTCTTTTGCAAGCCTAAAAACCCTATGGGAGGGTTTTATTCCGGGCGATACCACCACGGTGGAAGCTTTTTTTAAATACCTTTCCCAGTTAGGGGTATTATCGTCCACCAATAGGTGGGGTATTTTTTTGAACTCCAAGAGTTTGGAAGCGGCTATACCACTCCTACCTTTGCCGAAAATGAGAAACATAAAAGGGAAAGGTTAACGGAGTCTGCGAAGCTTTCTAATTATAGGGGATAAACTATCTTGAGGTTCCTCTTGGGGGGAACTTTTAACCGGTTTTTCCTCGGAAGGTTTGAGGCTTTCCAAACCTCCCAAAGGTTTTTTAGCCTCTAAGGAACTCCTTTTAAAGTTTTTGTCTTCAAAACCTGTTGCGATAATTGTAACCTCAAACTTATCGGTTTCGGGTACGAGGGTTGCACCGAACACGACGAGGTTATCCGCCGATAGCTCGTTTTCAATTTTTTGCATAGCGGCATCGAGGTCGGCGAGGGTGATATTCTCGTCCGCCCAGAAGGTGACGATAAGCCTCGACGCTCCGGTAATACTTTCCCCTTCGAGGAGGGGGGATTTTATAGCTTGGTTTATAGCTTCCTCTATGCGGTTTTCCCCGCTCGCACTTCCCAAGCCTATCAAAGAGAGCCCACCTTCTTGCAAAACGGTTCTCACATCCGCAAAGTCTATATTTATCAGTGCGGGCTCTACGACAACTTTGGTAATACCTCTAACCGCTTTGGAGAGAACCTCGTCGACCATTTTGAAGGCTTCCGAAAGTCTCAAATCGGGAAGACCCATTTCGAGTAATCTCTGGTTGTGGACGACTATATAGGCGTCGGTAGTCTCTTGAATTTTTTCGAGTCCCCGACGGGCTATTTCCATTCTCTTTCTACCCTCGAAACGGAAGGGCATTGTAACAACAGCAACCGTAAGGATTCCCATGTCTTTGGCGAGTTGGGCTATTACGGGGGCTGCACCCGTTCCCGTTCCCCCTCCCAAACCGGCGGCTATAAAGACCATATCGGCACCTTGGAGGATTTCTCGGAGTTTTTCGATATCCTCCATAGCCGCCTTTTCACCTATTTCGGGGTTGGAGCCCGCTCCAAGACCCCTCGTAATTTTTTCCCCTATTTGGATTTTATTGGGAACGGATAGGAGGGCGAGGTGCTGTACGTCGGTATTTACCGCATAAACCTCAACCCCTTCTATACCGTCTTCAACCATACGGTTGACCGCATTACAACCGGCACCGCCTACACCTATAACTTTAATAACGGTAGGATTCAAATTGTCCATTTCTTTCCCCCTTTATTCGTCGGAAAATACTTTTTTAATAAATTGGACTAACCTTTTGAAAAGGTTATCTTTCTTTTCATCAAAGGAAGTATCTCCCCTAGGAATAGCCGGTTGAAGTCCTGTAGGTATTGATTGGTTCTCCTCTTTTTCAAGGGTTAATTGAGACTCATCAATTTCTCTTTGAATTATTAGATACCAAGCTCCACCCCTTAGGGCGGCGAATTGGGGAGATAATAGTTTCCCCTCCTCCAATTTTGTAGAGTCCTTTTCTTCTTCCGAGGTTTCTCCAATACCCTCTAATCTACCGATTTCTTCAAATAAATCATCATGGATGGTAGTACCTATCCTTATTTTCCAAGGAACTTCCAATCTTTCCCTTATCCCTTCGAAGAAGGGTTTTATCCCTTTTAGTTGAGCTCCACCGCCTATTAATACTATTTCTTCTATTTCTCTTTCGATAGCTATTTTGTGGATTTCTATAAGTTGTTTAAACAACTCTTCTACAATTTCCAAAAGAGCATCCTCTATTTCCTGAACAACCTTATCAACTTCTATATGTACCAATTTGTTCTCCTTATTCCGAACGGGAAGAGTTTGTGGCTCCTCACCCCCCGGATTTTCCTCTATATAGCCTAAAAGCCCTATTTGCTTTTTTAAATTTTCAGCTTCGTTGAAACTTAAAAAGAATTTATCCGCTAAAACTTCGGTAATGTGCTTTCCTCCTAGAGGTATTACACCGCTTACCAGGGGAGCTCCTTCCTTAAAAAGGATATAGCCGGTAGTGGTATGACCCAAATCTATTATTAGTATATCTTTTTCTAAATCTTCTTCATCAAAGATATCGAAGGATGCAACATAAGGCGGAAATAAAATGTTCCTAATGGTTCCGCCCCCGAAATCAATCCTGGTTAGTAAATTCCTTATATTTTTCGCTACAGTTTTGGGAATTTTGATAACATGATACTCAGCTTCCAACTTAGTAGCGGTAAGTCCAATGGGTTCAAAGTACTTTTCCCCATCTAAAAGATAAAATCGGGGGATTATATGAATAATTTCATATCCTTTTTCTTCTACTTTTCTTTTAGCTTGACTTTCTAACTCCTTCAACTGGTCATCTTGGATTTCGATTAAATCTTCAAAATCGTTCTTTTTATATTCAACCCTTATATTATTAAACTTTATTTTTGGATGGGAGATTAATACATTTAATTCATCTACATTTATATCCGCTTTTTTTAAAAGCTTTATAAGTTCTTTTAATGACCTTCTTGCCAAAGAGCTCCTTACTATAGTACCGTATTCTATACCTTTTGAGGGAACGACTTTATCCCAATAGAAGTTGGGAAAACCGTCTTCGTCTTTTTCGAAAATAAGCATTTTATAAAAACCGCTTCCGATGTCGAGAATACCTATACTTTTAC
>CAZNBH010000085.1:0-4393 GCA_964571355.1 uncultured Aquifex sp. | reverse complement strand
CTGAAAGCCCTTAGGGGGGAAAGGATTGAACGCTTTCCCGTTTGGCTTATGCGGCAAGCGGGTAGGTATATGCCCGAATATCAGAGGCTAAGGGCTAAGGCTAAGGACTTTCTCGACTTTTGCTCCAACGTAGAGCTCGCAACCGAGGTGACCCTTTTACCCGAAAGAGTTTTGGGAGTGGATGCTTTAATCCTATTTTCGGATATTTTGGTGCCGTTAACACCCTTGGGGGTGGAGGTTAAATTCGTTCCCGGTGAGGGTCCCGTTTTAAATAGTCCCCCTTTGGAGGATTGGAAGGAGTTCGACCCCTCGGAGGTGGATTTTGTTTTTGAAACCGTAAAAAGGGTAAAAAAAAGGTCGAACCTCCCCTTAATAGGTTTTTCCGGCGCACCATTCACCCTGGGGGCTTATATTTTGGAGGGGAAAACCGCAAGGGAGTTTAGGGAGATAAGAAAGACCTTTTACGGGAATAGGAAACTCTTCCACTCCCTTATGGGGAAACTGGTCGATATGTTAATCCCTTACCTGGAAGGGCAGATAAAGGCGGGGGTCGATGCGGTTCAGATTTTCGACAGTTGGAGCTACGTTATGTCCCCCGAGATGTTCGACGAATATCTCCCCCACCTCGAGAGGTTGGTAAAAACCCTTAAGGAACGCCATCCCGATGTTCCCGTGATTTACTTTTTCCGCGGTAGCGGCTTTTTGTTTGAAAAGGTTAAAGAACTTCCCTTCGACGCGTTTTCGGTCGACTGGTCCATAGAAATAGAGAAAGCCCTTCGGGAAGTTCCGAATAAGGCTATTCAGGGGAATTTAGACCCGACCCTTCTATACGCCCCCAACGACATTATCGAAAGGGTGGTTAGGGATTTCCTCGAAAGGGTTGCCGATATTAGGAAAACCCTTTACGTGTTCAACCTCGGGCACGGTCTTTCCCCCGATATGGAGGTGGAAAAGGTAAAAAAACTCGTAGAGGTGGTTAAAAGTTTTAAACTTTAGCGATGCGGGTTGCGGTAATAGACATAGGAACCTATTCGGTGAGGATAACTATTGCCGAGGTTGGGAAGGAAACCTTCCAAATCCTCTACGAGGAGGGGCATATAACCGCCCTCGGGAGGGGGGTGAAGGAAACCAAAACCCTCCAAAGGGATGCTATAGAGGAAACCCTTAAGGTGTTGGAGAGATACAAAAAACTCTGCGAGGAGTACAAGGTTGAAAAGTGCCTTGCGGTGGGAACGGAGGCTTTGAGAATTGCCACCAACAGGGAGGAGTTTTTAAGGGAAGTCCAAAAATTGGGGATAGAGCTAAGGATAATCCCTCCCGAGGAGGAGGGGAAATACGCCTACCTCGGGGCTTATTACGCCGTAAAACCGAAGGGTAGGGTATGCGTCGTAGACCAGGGGGGAGGCTCGACCGAATACATCTTCGGTAAGGGCTTGGATATAGAGCGGGTAATTTCGATGCCCTTCGGGATAGTGAACCTCACCGAGAGGTTTATAAAACACGACCCCCCGACGGATGAAGAGATAAATAACCTCTTGGGGTTTTTGGAAAGGGAACTCCAAAAGGTGGTCGATAAAAATATCGATACCCTCGTGGGGTTGGGGGGAACTATTACAACCCTCGTTGCGTTGGAGTACAACATTTTTCCCTACGACCCCAAAAAGGTGAACGGGAAGGTATTGACATACGACCGTGTTAAGTATTGGTTCGAAAGGCTTAGAAAGCTCCCCGTGGAGGAGAGGAAAAAAATCCCTCAAATCGAGGACCGCAGGGCGGAGGCTATCCTCTCGGGGATAGCGATTTTTATGAAAACTATGGAACTGTTCGGCAAGGAGGAACTGGTCGTAAGCGATTGGGCGGTAAAGCACGGTGCGATAATAGCCAACTTTTTGCTCAAAGCTTGAAGTTCTCCCCGAGGAACTTCCTTTTTACTTCGGTATGGCGGGCGATATATAGGGGGCTTCCCTTCGCTATTATTTCCCCGTCGTGTATTACGTAAGCCCTATCGACAAAGGGCAAACTTTCCCATACGTTGTGGTCGGTTATCAGTATGCCGAAGCTATGACGGCTTGCCGACAGTATTTTTAATAAAAGCGTTTTTAGCTCCTTAACGTGCTTGGGGTCGACGCCGGCAAAGGGTTCGTCGAGGAGAACGTATTTCGGATTTCTCAAAAAGAGGCGGGCTATTTCCAACCGCCTTCTCTCACCCCCCGAAAGGGTTCCCGCCTTTCTATCCTTCAACTCGGATAGCTCGAAATCTTGCAACAGTGCTTCGGTCTTACTTTCCGCCGTTTCTATATCGTTGTAATAGAGCTCGGCAAACATAAAAATGTTCTCGAAAACGGTGAGCTCGGGGATTACCGAAGGCTCCTGCGGGAGAAATGCCAAACCTAACTTAGCCCTCTCGTAAGGGGGTTTATCGTTGACCTTTACCCCATCTATGAGAATTTCCCCGCCATCGGGTTTTTCGAAACCTATGAGGCATCGGAAGGTGGTCGTCTTTCCCGCCCCGTTGGTGCCGAAAAATCCTACTATTTCCCCCTTTTCGACATAAAGGGAAACCCCCTTAAGAACCAACTTATCCCCGTAACTCTTTATAAGATTTTTTGCCTCCAGCCTTTCAACCGTCTTTTTTTGTCGCATTGTAGAAACCCGCCTTTCTAAAAGCCCTCCTTATACCCCTTATAGCCTGTTTTATCCTTAACTCGTTTTCGACAAGGGCGAACCTAACCCAACCTTCCCCGTTCTTGCCGAACCCTATACCGGGCGATACCGCCACCCCCGCCTCGTAGAGGAGAAACTTCGCAAACTCCAACGAATTCATACCTTGGTCGGTAAAGAATTGGGGGATTTTCGCCCATACAAACATGGTTGCCTTCGGTTTTTTCACCTCCCACCCGAGGCGGTTTAGCCCTTCGACCAATTTATTGCGACGTTTTTCGTAGACCTTTGCTATTTCCCTGACCACCGAGTAATCGCTCTCGAGGGCGGTTATAGCCGCGACCTGGATGGGTGTAAAGACCCCGTAATCGAGATAGCTCTTTAACCTTTGAAGGTTCCTTATTAAAACCTTGTTTCCGAGGGCGAAGGCCACCCTCCATCCGGCCATCGAAAAGCTTTTGGAAAGGGAGTAGAGCTCAACCGCCACGTCTTTAGCCCCTTCAACTTGCAAAATGGAGGGGGGAACGTAGTCGTCGAAGTAGATGTCGGCGTAGGCGTTGTCGTGAACCACCCAAATGTTGTTCTTTTTGGCGAACTTCACTATTTCCTTGAAAAAGTCGAGGTTTACCACCGTGGTGGTCGGGTTGTGGGGGAAGCTGATAACGAGAACGCTCGGATGTGGAAGGGAGGAGCTGTAAACGTCGTAAAGCCTCCTTAAAAACTCCTCTTGGAATTCTTCACCCTCCAGTTCCAAGGGGAGGGGTAACGCCCTCACCTCCGCCCCGACTATTATCGGTGCGTAATAGTGAATTGGGTAGGTGGGGGTGGGAACTATGGCGCTGTCGCCCGCCGATAACATGGCGAGCATGAGGTGGGAGTAGCCCTCTTTCGCCCCTATGGTGAGGATTACTTCGGTTTCGGGGTCGAGGTCTACGTCAAAACGCCTTTTGTAAAATGAGGCTATAGCCTTTCGCAGTCTCGGGATACCCCTCGAGGAGGAATAACCGTGGGTGTTGTCCCTCTTTGCCACCTCGCAGAGCTTTTCCCTTACGAACATGGGAGGGGGGATGTCGGGGTTTCCCATTCCGAAGTCTACTATGTCCTTTCCCTCCCGACGGAGCTTGTATTTAATCTTATTAACGTGTTCGAAAACGTATTCCGGTAGTCTCCTTATTCGGGGAAATTCGAAATCTTCCTTAACCATCTTTGGATTAAGAAAAAAGATTATCAACCCTTTGGGGTAAAAATTTCCCAAAAACCCTTAAAGGTAAAATTCGGAAAATTATGTCCCAAAGAGGTATAGCTCTAATCTCGGTTTGGAACAAGGAAGGGGTCGATAAGCTCGCAGAGGAACTCCATCGGTTGGGTTATAAAATCGTTTCGAGCGGCGGGACGGCGAGGTTTTTAAAGGAAAAGGGTATCCCCGTGGTGGAGGTTTCCGAAATAACCGGTTTTCCCGAAATTTTGGACGGAAGGGTAAAAACCCTCCATCCCAAGGTTCACGGGGGGATTCTTTACCGCGATTGGGTTGAAAAGGATAAAGAACAATTGGAGGAATTGGGTATAGAACCCATCGAGGTGGTTGTTGTAAACCTCTACCCCTTTGAGGAAAAGAGGAAAGAGGATTTACCCCTAAGGGAGCTCCTCGAGTTTATAGATATAGGGGGACCGACCCTTATAAGGGCGGCGGCTAAGAACTTCCCCCGTGTGAGCGTTCTAACCGACCCCGAGG
>CAZNBH010000084.1:0-4417 GCA_964571355.1 uncultured Aquifex sp. | reverse complement strand
TTGATAAATAAGGGTGGAGAGGAGCCAGGCGGTGGAAAAGTTTAGGGCTACGGAGGATAGGGCAAACCTCCAGCCGAATTCCTGTTGCATAACGGCGACGGTGGCGGCGCAGGGGGTGTAAAGCAGTACGAAAACCATAAAGGCTATTGCCGAGGCGGGGGTGAAATATTTCTTTATCTTTTCCACGATGGAGTTTTGGGGTTTTTCGACCTCAAAGGTGGAGGGTATAAATTCGTTCACCAACAGTTTTAGGGAGTTGAATACCGCCTCCACCAATCGGATAACTTGAACCTTCAAATCCTCCAAGGGGTTCGGTTTTACCTTTTCCACTTGGGGTTTTTCTCCCTCCACCCCCAAAATGGTTCCGTAGGAGGTTATCACTATCTCCTTTGCGAGGAACCCGGGGATTAAAACGGCGACGTTCTCCCAATGGTTTCCGAAACCGGCGGGTTTAAACACCGGTTGGATTGTTTGGGCGAATTTCCCCAAAAGGGTTTCCTTGGGGGGCACCCCGTAGGGGATATTTAAAAGCAACCACACCCCGAGGTTGGCGAGGAATATAACCGTCCCCGCGCGGTGGACGAACTCCCAAACGGGGGTCCACATCGAGCGGATTAGCTCCTTAAGGTTCGGCAAACGGTAAGGGGGGAATTCAACCGTAAAGGGTATTTCCAAAACTTTCCGGTAAACGGTTCGGCTAAGGAGGTATCCCACCAAAAGGGCAACCGCTATCCCGAGGAGATACATCGAAAAAATTGCCACCGCTTCGCGGTCGGGGAAAAAGGCGGCGGCAAACAGCGCATAAACGGGAAGCCTTGCCGAACAAGACATAAAGGGGATTAGGAGGGCGGTAAGCTTTCGGAGGAGCGAGTTTTCGAGGGTTCGGGTTGCCAGCACGGCGGGAACGTTGCAACCAAAGCCCAAAATCATCGGAACAACCGCTTTTCCGTTTAGACCTATTGCCCTCATGAAGCGGTCGAAGGTAAAGGCAACCCTTGCGAAATAACCGCTGTGCTCGAGGAAACCTATAGCCAAATACATAAAGCTCAAAATCGGTATAAAGGTGGCGAAAAACCCTATCCCCCCTATAATCCCGTCCAGAACGAGGGACTTTAGCCAATCGGGCGCACCGAGGAGGTTCAAAATCCAAAGGGTGTATTTACCAACAAAATCGTTGATAAAGCCGTCGAGCCAATCGACGAAGGGAGCCGATAGGTCGAAGGTGAGTTTAAAAACCAAAAACATAACGAGGAAAAAGAACGGAATACCCACCAGGGGGTTTAGCAAAAATTCGTCCACCTTGTCCTGTAGGGAAAAAACCTTCCCCTTCGGGGGTTTTAAAACCTTCGAAACCAAACGGGCTATTGCCTTGTACCTTTCGGAGGTTATTACCTCGTCGGGGGGCATGTTGTAGGCTTCGCTTAAGTAGTGTTTCTCTTTGTGGCAACACCCCTTTAGGTCGAAGTTGTACCTCTCCTTTAAAAGTTTTGCCAAATATTCGTCCCCTTCGAGGGTCTTTATATCGAGCCATCTTTTGGGGAAAAGGTTATAAAAGGGTTCCCCTTTGAGGGTTTGGTCTATATTCTTAAGAACCCTCTCCACGAGGGGGGAAAAGGTTAGGTATTTCGGTTTTAACCCCTTTTGGTATACCTCGATTATAGCCTCCAACAGTTGTTCCTTGTTCCAACCGGTTTTCCCCACTACGGGAACGGCTCTAACGTTCAGTTCCCCCTCGAGTTTGGCTATGTCGAGGTTGTACCCTTGGGAGGTAAACTCGTCCCACATATTGAGGGCTACCACGGTGGGGATTTCGAGCTCCAAAACCTGCGAGGTTAGGAACAAATTCCTTTCCAACAAGGGGGTTTCCACAACGTTTAAAACCACGTCGGGTTTTTCGAAGAGTATGTAATCCCTCGCTATTTTCTCCTCCTCGGTGTAGGATGAGAGGTTGTAAACCCCCGGTAGGTCTACCAACTCTATTTCAAAACCTTTGTAGTTCATTCGGGCGGTGTACTTTTCGACCGTTATCCCCGCCCAGTTTCCTATTTGGACATCTCCACCCGCCAACTGTTTCAGTAGGGAGGATTTCCCAACGTTGGGTTGTCCTATTAGCGCAACCTTTATAGTTCTTTTTTTCATTTTTCCTCCAAAGGGAAATTTAAACTCAATCTCAATTAGGATAGGGTGAAAAAGTTAACAAAAAAGGTTGGTCAAAACTCAACGTTAAGCCTAACCCCGTAGGTGTTCGCCGCTAAGGTGGTGTCGGTGTGCTTTTCGACGTTGTTTTGAAAGTCAAAGGTTAAAGCCGCGAAGCGGTTTATCTCTATTGAGTAATAAACCTCCGCTACGCGGGTGTAATCTATATCGCCGTTGCCGTTCAGATAGGCTATACCTATACCGAGGCGGTCCCCTTTCCGATGCCAGAGGCTACCCTTTAATACCGTTCCCCCTTCGGCGAGGCTTTTGAAGTCCCCCGTAGAGGTGTGGGTGTTTATCCCCAATCGGAGGAAAAAGCCAAAATAGTCCCAACCGAGGTCTCCAGAAAAACCGACCCCCTCGAGGTAGTCGTAATTACCCCCCTTATCGGGGAAATCCTTGGTAGTCCTGTAGTAGTAAATTCTCCCGTTCCACGGGTGGGAACGGAATTTCCCCGAAACACCCACCTGCAGGGCGTAATAATCGTAATCTTTCCCATCGTCGTTTTTCGAATTCATCGCCAAACCCTTTAGGGTCAAAACGCCGTTTGATATTTCAATAACCCCGCCGAGGTCGTAGGAGGGGAGGTTTGCCAAGGGGTTGTTAACGAAGGCATCGTTCATAAATTGGGTAAGCTCGTCGTTGGCGTAGGCGTTATCGTCTATGTAGGCGGTGGCGTCTATTATCCCACCCGTTAGGGAGATTTGCCAATTTTTTACCCCAAAGGTGTGCTCGTACCAAGCCTCGAGGAGGTAGTCCCTGTTCCTTCCGTTGATATCCTTTAGGTCGTCCTCGAGGTCGTCGGCGTTGGGCATTAGGGAAAAACCTTTCCTCCCGAAGGTCTTTTTCAATCCGTTTCCACCCGCAAAGGAGACCGTTATCTGAATTTGGTCCCTATCGGTGGGGTGGAAGTTTAGACCTATATCGGTTGCGACCGAACCCTTACCCACTTCCCCCGAAAGGTCTTTGTAAAAATCGCTCCACTGGTAGACTCCCGTGATAGATACATCCGCCGAGAGTTTGTCATTTATCTCGTAGGAAAAACCCTTTTGGGAAAGGGTTGCAAGAAAAAAACCCGCAATGGGGAGGAGTTTTTTATAAACCATAAAGGGTAATGATATTGAAACTCAATTTCCTTAAATGGGTTCGGTTAAAACCTAAGCACGATGGAACCCCACGTTAAACCCCCTCCCATTGCGGTTAGGAGGACGTTCATACCCCTCTTTAGTTTTCCCTCCTTCAGGGCTTCGTACATCGCTATGGGTATGGAAGCCGCCGAGGTGTTCCCGTAGCGGTTTACGTTTACATAGACCTTTTCAAGGGGTATGCCGAGCTTTTCGGCTACCGCCTTTATTATTCGGAAGTTCGCCTGGTGGGGTATTACGAGGTCTATATCCTCCACCGATAGTCCCGCCTCCTCTATAGCCTCCTTGGAGGCTTGGGTCATGCCGTTAACCGCCTCTTTGAAAACCTTCCTCCCCTCCATTTGGAGGTATCCGCAGAGTTCCCGATAGAGGATATTCCAAGCCGACCCCTTCGTGTAGAGCTTCGAACTTAGGAGGTCGCTTTCCGAATTTTCATCGTAACGGACTACGGCGGCACCGGCTCCGTCCCCGAAGAGGACGCAGGTGGAACGGTCTTTCCAGTCGATAATGGAGGAGAGTTTCTCCGCCCCTATAACGAGGGCAACCCTCTTCTTTTTCGATTTTAAATAGGCGTCGGCTATATCGAGACCGTACAAAAAGCCGCTGCAAGCCGCCGAAATGTCGAAGGACATAGCCTTGGGGGGAAGTCCCAATCTTTCCTGAACCAGGCAAGCGGTGGCGGGAAATCCCAAGTGGGGGCTTAAAGTCGCCAATATAACGGCGTCTATTTCCTCCTTGGGGATATTGGAGTTTTTAATAGCCTCTTCGGCGGCGGCTACAGCCATATCGACCACCGTCTCATCCTCGGCTATCCGTCTTTCCTTTATACCGGTTCGGGTTGTAATCCACTCGTCGGAGGTATCGACCATCCTCTCGAGGTCGAAATTGGTTAAAACCTTTTGGGGGAGATATACACCTAAACCCTCTATTTTTGTTCCCATTTTCTTAACCCGTTAGAGGTTTTTGGAACAAAAACGGCAATTATAAGCCTTTGGAGGTTTTTCAAATTTGCTAAACAACCATTTTTAGGTCTCCCTAAAATTTATTCCCGTTATGGAACACTTGGCAAGAGCCGA
>CAZNBH010000083.1:0-4424 GCA_964571355.1 uncultured Aquifex sp. | reverse complement strand
ACTGCATCTATCAAGAGCAAATAATGAAAATGTCCCAAATCCTTTCCGGTTTCACCCCTGGAGAGGCGGATACCCTCCGAAAAGCCATAGGGAAAAAGAAGAAAGACCTTATGGAACAGATGAAGGGCAAGTTCATCGAGGGGGCGGTTAAAAAAGGTCACGACCGTAAGAAGATAGAAGAACTTTGGGATAGTATAGAAAAGTTCGCCTCCTACTCGTTCAATAAATCCCACTCGACCGCCTACGCTTACATATCATTCTGGACCGCATATTTTAAAGCCCACTACCCCGGTGTGTTCTTTGCTGTAAAACTTTCGACCGAAAAGAACGAGAACAAATTTATAGCCCTAATAAAGGATGCGAAGCTATTCGGTTTCGAGCTCTTACCGCCCGATATAAATAAGTCCGATATACATTTTTCCCTCGAGGAAAAGGACGGAAAAACCTATATCCGCTACGGTTTGGCAAAAATTAAGGGGGTCGGTGAGGAGGCGGCTAAGGCTATTAAAGAGGCTAAGGAGCGGTTCGGAAGGTTTAAATCGCTCGCCGATTTTGTCAAAAAGGTCGATAAAAGGAAGGTGAACAAAAAGGTTATAGAAGCCCTCATAGAGGCGGGGGCTTTCGACTTCACCGGTGAGAGCAGGGAGGAGCTCCTCAAAAAGGTTAGGAGTGACGAAAAGCTTACCCTTGCGGTGGGACAAAACAATTTATTCGCCAACAAGGGAAAAAAAGGTTCCCTAAAGGTGGAGGAAAAGCTCGAGCTCCTCAAAAGGGAAAGGGAACTTTTGGGGTTCTACCTAAGCGGGCACCCGTTGGACCCTTTTCCCCATCTGTTGGAAAAGTTCAAAACCCGTATAGAGGACCTCGAGGAGGATACCCCCGAAACGGTAGAAATTCCCGGTGTGGTGGTCGACTTCCAGGAAAAAAGAACCCGTTCGGGGAAATACATGGCTATTTTCAACCTGATAGACAAAACGGGAATAATAGAGTGCGTTGTATTCCCCGAAACCTACGAGGCGGTAAAGGACAAGCTCGGCGAGGACAAGGTTGTTGTGGTAAGCGGTTATATCTCCACCGATTTTGAAACCGAGCGGAAAAAGTTGGTGGTTCAATCGGTGAAAACCCCCGAGGAAATAGGGGAGGAAATATCCATAAGGATAAACCTCTACGAGAGGGAGATAAACGACCAATTCCTCCAAAGGTTGAAGGAATTCCTAAAGCAATTTTCCGACCCCTACGAGGGGAAACCCACCTATATAAGGCTCCACACGGGGGAGGGTATTTTCGACATAGAGCTCGGTCGGGAGTTTTGGGTGGTTCCCAACGCCAACAACCTCAATATCCTCCGAACCAAGTTGAAAAAAAGGCTCGAGATTATCGATTAAACCCATGCCCGCCCTTCGGGCGGGGGTTTTTAAGGTTTTAACCTCTTCTTTTTGTATATGTAGGCGATAATCTTTGCCACCGCCTGATAGAACTTTTCGGGGATAACGTCCCCAACCTCCACCGACTGATACAAAGCCCTCGCCAGAGGGGGGTCTTGGTAGATTTCCACACCGTGCTGACGGGCTATTTCGATAATTCTTAGGGCTATTCGGTCGGCACCTTTTGCCACAACCTTGGGAGCGGGGTCCTTCTCCATATCGTATTTGAGGGCTACGGCGTAGTGGGTGGGGTTGGTCACCACAACGGTAGCCTTCGGAACCTCTTGGAGCATCCTACGGGTGGATATCTGCCTCATACGGCGGCGGATTTCCCTCTTCACCTCGGGGTTTCCTTCGGTTTCCTTCATTTCCTCTTTTAGTTCGTGCCTGGACATCATAAGGTCTTGGTACCACTTCCACCTCCTATAGGAGTAATCGATAACCGCTATAACCGCCCCCGTAAGGGCTATATAAAGCGATAACTTCAAAAGGAGACTTCCCAAAAGGCTCACACCCTCGTTTAGGGGGGTTTTGTACAAAACCAGTATTTGTTCCAAATTCGATTTGACAAAAAAGTAAGCTACGGCAACTATTATCCCAATCTTTACGAGGTTTTTTACCAGCTCGAACAAACTGTTTAAGGAAAAAAAGATATTTTTCAGTCCGTTTATGGGGTTTAACTTTTCGAGTTTCGGTTTGAGGGCTTTTGTAGAAAAGAGAACCCCGAACTGGGCTATGTTGGAGATAACCGCAACCAAAAGGGTTAACAAGAGCAACAATACCAACGAAAGGAACATCCTCTTTAAATTCGTCTCCCAAAAGAGGAGGAGGTCTCCCGGGTCCAACCTATCGGGGGAAACAAAAAGGGGAATTTCCAAAAAGGGGAATGTCAAAAGGTTTTTAAACAAATATTCCCCAAAGAGGTAAATCAAAAGAATACCCGCGAGGAGAACGGCGACCGAGTTGACCTCCTGACTTTTGGGAACGTTTCCCTCTTCGCGGGCTTTTTGTATCCGCCTCGGCGTTGGTTTCTCGGTTTTCCCCTCGCGGTCCGCCATTTAATTATTCCTTTTCGGGTTTAAAGCTCTCACCCCTACGGGTTTGCTTTTGAAAGATATAATCTATCAACCTATTGAGGACACCGCCTACGTAGTCGACCTTTTTGCGGTAATCGAAGTTTTTGAAGTTTAAGCTCAACATTGCGAGGTATATTTCCTCCAAAACACCCCTCACCTTTAGGGCAAAGTCTATGTTGTCCTTTATCATCTCCTCGACCGCCTTCCTTAAAAGCTCACCGGCTGCATCCATTAAACCGGTCACGTAAGCCTCCTCGGGAATACCCAACTCCTCGTGGGTGGGAATTCTCCCCTCCTTGAGGTAGTGGTAGACCACTTCCGCCTCCACATACTCCTGCAAAGGTATAAATGCGTTGTTGTAATATTGGGGGTACTTGTTTTTTACCTCCTCGAAGAGTTGCTTAACCAGGTTTCTGTTCTCTTGAATGTACTTTTCCGCCTCCTCCCAGTCGTCCCTTATAAGGGAGTAAATAATCGTCTTCGAGTTTTTGTTTATAGTCCTACCCAATTGGAGGAGTTCGTCCCTCTTATCCTCCAAGTGGCGGAAGGTTTGCTTTAAACTCTCGATGTAGTCCTTGTTTAGATATTTCCATTCCCTCATAAGGGTGTTCTATTTTCGACAAAAACCGAAAGGGGGAAATTATTGGGAGCGGGGGGAAAAACCCCTTTTGGTGTATTTCTTGTATAGGTACTCGAAGAGGAAAACTACGGGTAACAGCACCAAAAGGGTAAAAAATGCCTGTTTATTTGTCTTATATTGGTATAGGAGCAAAATAATCGTTACTGTTGTAACAAGCACCAAACCGAGCACCACTATAGGTCTAAAACCCCCCACAACCTTTATTAACCTGTAATGGGACATTAGAACGAATTGGTAAATCACCAAAAAGGCGAAGCTGATTATCGAGGCTATCCCTTCGAGGTTGAAAAACAGGGCGAAAAATAGCGCGAGCAATGCCGTTATATACAGCCCCTCGCTTTCGCCGAACCAAATCTTCCTTTCGAATATTTCGGGAAGCTCCCCTTTTTTGGCAAAAACGTAGGCAACATTAGCCCCCCCGTAAATGGAGGCGTTAATAGCCGAGGCTGTAGAAATCATAGCTCCCAAAGAGACCAAAACAAAACCCAAGTTTCCCAAAAAGGGTTTAGCCGCCTCCGCCAAGGCGTATTCCTTCGCCTTTAGGAGTTCGTTCAAGGGGAGGTTTCCTATAGCCACAATGGAAACGCCGATATAGATGAGCATAACGATAAAGAGGCTTATATAAATTGCCTTCGGGACGGTTTCCTTGGGGTTTTCTATGTCCTCACTGGCGTTGGTAATAACCCCGAAACCCATATAGGTCAAAAAGAGAATAGATGCCGCATAAATGGTGTCCCTAATACCCGCGGGGGTAAGGTTAGGGGTCAACAACGAGGGTTTTATAGTCCAAATCCCCAAAACTACGAAGGTTAAAAGGATAGCAACCTTTACGAGGACTATATAAAACTCAACCCTTCCCACCGCCTTTGCACCGAAGAAGTTCAACACGGTAAAGAAGGCAATTACCAAAGCCTCTATCAAGCCCACGCTTAAACCCGTAATTGGGAGGTGGAAGAGAGCCAGCGAGTAATAAGCAAAAGCCTTCGCAAAGAGGGAGATAGAAACCACGAAGGAAAACCAGTAGAGGAACGCCAAAACCCCCACAAATAACCTATCACCGAAGGCCTGAATGATGTACTCTATAGGTCCCGCATTGGATACGAAGACGCTACCCAGATGGGCGTAGGAATAGGCGACAAACCAGGCCAAAATACCGGCGAGGAAAAAAGCCAACGGAAGGTTTGTTCCGCAAATTTGAGCTCCCACCCCGAGGACGGAAAAAATTCCCGCCCCTATCATAGTTCCGACCGCTAAGGAGACCGCCTCCCATAGGGAAAGCTTCCT
>CAZNBH010000082.1:0-4433 GCA_964571355.1 uncultured Aquifex sp. | reverse complement strand
AAGGGTTTTCACGGCGTCTGCTTGGGGGAAAAAATATCCTTTTACCTAACGGGGGTAAAGCTCCACGCCAAGGAGTTCCTTTTTAAGGTCTTGGGAAAGTATCCCCCCTATTTGTTCAACTTCGTTTCAATCCCCGAAGGGGTTAGGGGTATAGGGCTTTTAAAGCAAACCCCCTTTAGGTTCGAAGTTCTTCCCTCCCCCAAGGAGGTCGAAGGTTATTGCGGTTTTGCTGTTGGTTTCGAAGATTTGGAAACCTGCAAAGGGGCTTTTGAATACCTTCTATCCCAAAGGGTAGGGGTTGAAAAAATCTTCAAAAGGGAGGGTGAAAAATACACCCTCGTAAAGGGGGCGTGGGAGTTTTAGCCGAAATAGTAGGGGTCGTAGGTTCTCACGGTATCGAGCACCGCCAAAAACTCCCGCGTAGCGGCAACATCGTGAACCCTTACGATGTTTACCCCCTTTATAACGGCGGGGGCTATTGCACCGAGCGAACCGAACAACCTCTCCTTTGGTTCGCTTTTTTTGTTCAGCAGAGCCTCGTAGATATACCCTATAAAGGATTTTCTCGAAACCCCTACCATAAGGGGTTGACCTATTACCCTAAGCTCATCAAACCTTTTTAGTATTTCAATGTTGTGCTCCGGTAGTTTTCCAAAACCTATCCCGGGGTCGCAAATTATCTTGGTTGGGTCTTCGTATCCCCTCTCGAGGAGGAGGTTTATTTTCTCCCTCCAAAAGGAAAGAATTTCCCCTATCACGTCCCTATAGGTGATGGTCATTTTCTTCCACGTTTGGGGTGTACCCTTTATATGGTTGACCACCACGGGGGAGCGGTATTTAACAACCACGTCGACCATTTTGGGGTCGAAGGTGAGCCCGCTTATGTCGTTGATAATATCCGCCCCCTCCTCGAGGACCGCCTTTGCAACCTCACTTTTGTAGGTATCGACCGAAATCCAAACCCTGTCGAGTTTTTCCCTTTCGAGTTCCCTCTTTAGTTCCCTTACAACCGGTAGAACCCTGTTGAGTTCCTCCTCGGCGGGGATTGGTTTGGCGTCGGGGCGGGTACTTTCCCCCCCGATGTCGATAATATCCGCCCCTTCGCGGGCGAGCTTTAGAGCCCTTTCGACCGCCTCCTTAACCCCGAACGCCTCCCCCCCGTCGCTGAAACTATCGGGGGTAACGTTAACTATACCCATAACGTGGGTCTTTATCCCGAGGGGTAAAACCTTCCTGTTGTGGGTAATTCTAAAGGTGTGCTTTTTATACCTGTAAATGGTCTCGATAATACCCTTAGCCAACCCCTTTAGGTGGGGGTAGTTTTTGAGCTCCTTTGCGAGGTTTTTAAAATCGTACTCGTTCCCTATGAGGAGAACCTTTAAGTATTCCGGGGCGAGTTCCAACATCGTGGGGTACGCAACCTTTACGCAACTCCTCTCGGAAGCCTGAACGAGTTCCTTTAAATGTTTCTTTGGAAAGTTTTCCACCAAAAGGTTGAAGGCGTTGGTTTTTTCCGCCAAAAAGGGAACGAGTTTTTCGTGAACCTCCAACCCCCTTAGGAGGTATCTAAAAGCCTCGTCAAAGGAGTCGAAATTTCTAACCCTAATTTCCATAAGTTATTAGCTTCTACGAAAGTATCCCTTACACGGATTGGAGGTAGAGGCTTAAAAGCCTATTGAAGGAAAACTTTTGTTTTCCCTTTGAGGGGAAAAGCAAAAAGAGGAAATCCGCAAAGGAAAGGTTTAGAGCTCGGGAACCCATTGGGGGAAGTTGGAAATCTCCTCCCAAACGCGGGAAACCCTTAGTATGGTTCCCTCCTCCCAAGGTCTTCCTATTACCTGTCCCCCTACGGGGAGGTTGTTTACGAAACCTATGGGAACGCTTACCGCGGGTAAAGTTGCAAGGTTCACCGAAACGGTGAATATATCGGATAGGTACATATCTATCGGGTTTTGGGTTTTCTCCCCGAACCTAAAGGCGGGGGTCGGCGTTGTGGGGGTTAATATCACGTCCACCTCTTGGAAAGCCTTTAAAAAGTCCTCGTATAGGAGCCTTTGGATTTTTTTCGCCTTTAGGTAGTAGGCGTCGTAATAACCGGTCGATAGGGCAAAGGTTCCGAGCATTATCCTCCTTTTTACCTCGGGACCAAATCCCTCGTCCCTCGTTTTGGTGTACATCTCCTGCAGGTCTTTGTATTCGGGCGTTCTGTAGCCGTACCTTACCCCATCGTAGCGGGCGAGGTTCGAGGAAGCCTCCGAGGTTGCGATTATGTAATAGATGGGAATTGCGTATTTGAGCATGGGGAGCTCTATTGTTTTTACCTCAACACCTTCCGCCTTGAGCTTTGCAACCCATTCCTCGAAGACCTTTTTAACCTCGTCGTTTAGTCCGAGCTCAAAAATCTCCTTGGGAATACCCGCCTTTAAGCCTTTTATCGAGCCCTTTATCTCCTCGGTGTAATTGGGAACGGGTCTATCGGCGGAGGTGCTATCCATAGGGTCTTTTCCGCTTATAACCTCGAGGAGGAGGGCTACGTCCTCGGTATACCTACCGAAGGGTCCAATTTGGTCCAAGGAGCTCGCAAAGGCTACCAACCCGTACCTCGAAACCCGACCGTAGGTCGGCTTTAACCCTATAACACCGCAGAAGGCGGCCGGTTGCCTAATCGAGCCCCCGGTATCGGAACCGAGCGAAATCGGCGACATCAGGGAGGCTACCGCGGCGGCGCTACCCCCCGAAGACCCTCCGGGAACCCTCTCCAAATCCCACGGGTTTCTCGTCGGGAAAAACGCCGAGTATTCGGTCGACGAGCCCATTGCGAACTCGTCCATATTTGTCTTTCCAACGATTAGCGCCCCTTCCCTTTTGAGCTTTTGAACAACGGTTGCATCGTAGGGGGCTACGAAATTTTCGAGCATTTTGGAGGAACAGGTGGTTCTAACCCCGTAGGTGAGGATATTGTCCTTTACCGCTATAGGTATTCCTAATAATTTGCCTTCCCCTTTGAGGTTTTTCGCACTTTCCAAAGCCTGTTCCACCGTAAGGGTTACGAACGCTTTAACCTTATCCTCCACCTGGTCTATCCTTTTTGCGAAGGTTTCCACCACCTCGGTGGGGGATATATTTCCCTTTTCGATTTCCTCCTTCAATTGAACCGCCGAAAGTTTGAGAATTTCTTCAGCCATTAAAGGGAATTATTTTGTAGGAGAGCCAGCCAAAGGGTTTGAAGAAAGGGGGAAAAACCTTAAAGGGCGACGTTTTTAATCCTTTCGGCGGCTTCGAGAAGCCTATCGGTCGGAACGGTGAGGGAAATCCTGAAATAGCCCTCCCCGGCTTCGCCGAAACCGCTACCGGGGGTTACAACGATACCCGCCTTATCGAGGAGCAACTTGGTAAACTCGGCGGAGGTAAACCCTTCGGGGACTTTCACCCATAGGTAGAAGGTTGCGTTCGACCTGAAGGGCTTTAGTCCTATCTTTTCGAGGGCTTCGGTCATAACCCTCCTTCTCTCCTCGTAAATAGGAATTATTTGCTTTCTGAACTTCTCGCTGTTTTTGAGGGCGGTAATACCGGCGATTTGAACGGCGTTGAACTGACCGCTGTCGACGTTGGTCTTGACCTTTCCGAGACCCTGAACGAGCTCCGCATTACCCACCGCCATACCGATACGCCAGCCGGTCATGTTGTAGGTCTTGGACAAGGAGTGGAACTCTATGGCCACGTCCTTAGCACCGGGAATTTGGAGAATCGATAGAGGTTTGTCGTTTTCGTCGTAGTAAATCTCCGAATAGGCGAGGTCGGAGGCTACTATAACGTTGTAGGTCTTAGCCCAATCTATGAGCTTTTCGTAAAACTCGCGGGTGGCCATAGCCGAAGTGGGGTTGTTGGGATAGTTAACCCAAATAATCTTAGCCCTCTTTGCCACCTGTTCGGGGATGCTGTCGAGGTCTATTAAAAATCCGTTTTCCTCCTTTAGGGGAACGGTGTAGGGAATACCTCCGGCGAAAATAGTCCCTATCTTGTAAACCGGATAGGCGGGGTCGGGGCATATGACTATATCGCAGCTATCCACAAAGGCGAGGGGAAAGTGGGCTATCCCTTCCTTGGAACCTATCAAGGTGATAACCTCGGTTTCGGGGTCGAGGTCTACATTAAAGCGCTCCTTGTACCACTCGGCTACCGCTTGCCTGAAGGCGGGCAACCCCTTGTAGGAGGGGTATCTGTGGTTTGCGGGGTCTTCGCAAGCCTTTTGACCCGCCTCGATAATCTCTTTGGGGGTTGGTAAGTCGGGGTCTCCCACCCCGAGGTCTATAACATCTACACCTTGGGCGATTTTTTCCTCCTTTAACCTATCGAGTTCCGCAAAGAGGTAGGGGGGCAATTGTTTCAAACGGTTGGAATATTCAAACCTTCCCATAAGAGGATTTGTTATA
>CAZNBH010000081.1:0-4505 GCA_964571355.1 uncultured Aquifex sp. | reverse complement strand
CTTCAAACCCTTCGGAGGAAAGGATTTTTAAAAATTCCTCGGGTTTGTAAAAGTTTTTAATGGAACCAAATAGGTAATCTATCGCCTCCTTGTTTTGAAAACTTAAAAGGGAGTGAATTTTCATAAAGATTTTGAACCAAAAAAAGTTAAATCTGTAATTCAGCTCCCCATTTTTGGGAGGAAAAAAATCCAAAATAGCCCAAACTCCGTTGGGTTTTAATACCCTGTAAACCTCCTTTACCGTTTTTAGAGGTTGGGTTGAATTTCTAACACAAAAGGAGGAAAAAAGTACTTCGATACTTTCCCCTTTTAGGGGTAAAAATTTGTTGTCACACCTCACGAAGTAGGTTTCTTTAAATTTTTCCCTCCCGAGGTTTAATAGAGGCAAACTCGCGTCGAGGTTTATAAAAGTAATCTTTCCCTTAAGAGGAAAAAGTTCGTAGATGTTTCCCGCACCGGAGCATAAGTCGGCAACCCTTTTTGGGGTTGGAACAATTTTTAGGCTTTCCTCTATCAGGAACTTCCTCCAACGGTTTACAATCAAAGGGCTTGCGATTTTGTTTATAACCCTTTCGTAGTAAAGGGAAAATCTGGAGTTAAAGATTTCCCGTGCGGGTTCTTTTTTCATACATTCCGATTTTGGGAGCTATACGCCCATATTTTGGGAAAAGAATATTCCTATTTTCGAATATTCTTGGTAAAAGAAACCCCTTTATGATAATTTTCAAACTTAGAACCCCTTTTGTGGAGGTCTTGTAATGGGAAAAACTTTTTGGGAATCATTTAAAGAAGCGGGTTTTTCCCGTAGGGAATTTTTAAAATTTGCAACCTACATAACGGGATTGATGGGGCTTGCCCCCTCCATGGTTCCCCAAGTGGTTGAGGCTTTGGAAAAGAAAGAAAAACCCGTCGCAATTTGGTTGCACGGGTTGGAATGCACCGGTTGCACCGAGTCCTTCATCCGTTCCAATGCACCCTATGCCACCGACCTAATTATCGACGTTATCTCCTTGGAGTACGACGAAACCCTCCCCGCCGCATCGGGAATTATGTATGAACAGAACGGCAAAATGGTCCGCAGAGGTCTAATCGGACACCTCGACAAAATCGTCGAAGAGTATAAAGGCAAATACATACTCCTTTACGAGGGAGGTGTTCCCTTAGGAAACGACGGAAGGTATTGCATAGTTGCCGGAAGACCTTACGTGGAAGACGTTGTGGAATTGGCCAAACACGCCGCGGCTTTAATATCGGTTGGAACCTGCTCCTCTTGGGGAGGAATTCAAGCGGCTAGACCTAACCCAACCCATTCGGTACCCGTTTCCGATGTGGTTAAAAAGCCGATTATTAAAATACCCGGTTGCCCTCCTATACCCGAGGTTATAACCGGAACTATACTTCACATAGCACTATTCGGTATCCCGCCGTTGGACGACCAAGGCAGACCTAAGCAGTTCTACGGAAACAGAATTCACGACACCTGCTATAGGAGACCTTTCTTTAACGCCGGTCAGTTCGTTGAAAAGCCGGACGACGATGCGGCTAAAAAAGGTTGGTGCCTCTACAAAATCGGATGCCGCGGTCCTACAACCTACGCCTCTTGCGGTAACCTAAGGTGGTTCGGCGGTATATCCTACCCGATACAATCGGGTGCTCCTTGCATAGGGTGCGCCGACAAAAACTTCTGGGATAAAGGTCCATTCTTCGATAGGTTGAAAGGTATCGTTCTCCCCAATGTGGAAATCAATGCCGATAAGGTTGGAGTGGCAGCCGCCGGTGTAACCGCCGCCGCACTGGCAGCCCACGCCGTTGCCGCCGGAATTAGGCATATGAATAAAAAAGACGATGAGCATTAATTTCCCTTTTAAAAATTTTTAGGAGGTTTTAAAAATGGCTAAAAGAGTTGTAGTTGACCCCGTTACCAGAATAGAGGGTCACCTAAGGTTGGAAGTTGTTGTAGATGAAAATACCCATACCGTAAAGGACGCCATCTCCTCCGCCACTATGTGGAGGGGGATTGAGGTAATCCTCCAAGGTAGAGACCCCAGGGATGCTTGGGCTTTCGCCCAAAGGATTTGCGGGGTTTGTACCACCATCCACGCCCTCGCATCTGTAAGGGCTGTGGAAGATGCGTTGGACATTCAAATTCCCAAAAACGCCAACTACATCAGAAACATAATGCTCGGAACCCTTTACGTACACGACCACGTAGTGCACTTTTACCACCTACACGCGTTGGACTGGGTTTCTCCCGTAGAAGCCTTAAAAGCAGACCCCGTTAAAACCGCGGAACTGCAAAATTACGTTTTGAAAAAGTACGGAAAAATTGCCGAATTTGGAAAGGATTACACCGGGTTAAAGGCTTATCCTAGAAGGTTCCCTCAGGCAACCGTCGCTTATTTCAAGGATGTTCAGTTTAAGATAAAGAAAATCGTAGAAAGCGGTCAGCTCGGAATTTTTGCACCCGCCGACTGGTGGGACCATCCCGACTATAAGAAACTACCCCCCGAAGTTCACCTAATGGCTATTGCCCACTATCTCGAAATGCTCGACCTCCAAAGGGAATTCGTAATTCCCCACGTGGTATTCGGAGGTAAAAACCCCCACCCCCACTATTTGGTAGGAGGAATGAACTGTTCCATCTCTATGGACGATGGAAACGCACCCGTTAACGCCGCAAGGTTGGGATTGGTTCAAACCTCGGTAGAACTACAATTGGACGCCGTTAACTACTTCTACCTAATAGACCTATTGGCGATAGCCGATATTTATCTCAACAAGCATAATTGGTTCTACGGTGGCGGTTTAGCAAAAGAGAGGGTTCTTGACTTCGGAGAATTTCCCGACGAACCTTACAAGGATTTCAGCAAAACCGGGGATTACTGGAATAAAATCCTCTATCACGCCAACGGTGTAGTTCATAACTTCAAAGAAGGTGTAGAAAAGGCTAAATACGAACCGTTCAACAAGGATAGCCTACAATATATAGCCGAATACGTTCAGCACTCGTTCTACCATTACAGGGAAGGGGATGGAAAGGCACTTCACCCCTGGATGGGAGAAACCATTCCCGCACCCGAAGATGTTCCTCCTACACCTTGGAAATTCCTCGACCCGTCTAAGAAATACTCCTATGCAAAAACCCCGGTATACAAAGGTCTAACCCACGAGGTGGGTCCTCTCGCAAGGTATATAGTCACCTACGTTGCGGTAAAACAGGGACACGTAAAACCCACTTTCGTGGACGAAATGGTTGTTAAACAAATCGATATGGTTTCCGAAATGCTCGGTCTACCCCCTGAAAAGTGGATGCTCTCCACCGTTGGAAGAACCGTTGCAAGGGGATTGGAAGCCCAACTCGGTGCCAATATGAGCTCCTACTTCCTCAAAAAGCTCTATGACAACATCAAAGCAGGGGATACCCAGGTTGCAAATAACGAAAAATTCGACCCCTCCACTTGGGGTAGCGGTATAAAGAAAGGGGTCGGTATGACCGCCGCACCGAGGGGTGCCCTATCCCACTGGATTGTTATAGACGGAATAACCATTAAAAATTACCAGGCAATAGTTCCCTCCACCTGGAACGTTGCCCCGAGAATTAAAAACGAACACGGCGAACAAAGGGCTGCTTACGAGGCGGCTATGCTCGATACCGAGGTGAAAGTCGTAAAAGAACCCTTGGAAATCCTAAGGACTATCCACTCCTTCGACCCCTGCTTGGCATGCGCAACCCACATTTACAACACCAAAGGGGAAGAAATAACCAGCTTTAACGTGAACTCCGCTTGTGCGGTTTAATTTTCCCCTCCCTTTTGGGGATTTTTATAGGGAGGAAGAACCATGATTGCGAACGTTGTAAAAAAAACCTTTTATAGGTTCTATTTGTTCCAACCTGGTTTAAGGCTTTGGCACTGGGTTCAATTCATCGCAATATTGGTTTTATTCGTTACCGGTCTCTATATAGGTAATCCCTTCTTTATAGGTTCAACCTTGGAACCCACCGAGGCTTACGGTATAGCCCTCAATATGGACATAATCAGGATGATTCATTTCGCCGCGGGTTACGTTCTACTATTCGGTTTCCTATACAGGATTTTCCTAATGTTTACTAAGAAATCCCACTTTTGGTTAATTATTCCCAAATTCTGGAGAGGGTGGTTCTGGAAAGGTATTTTCGACGTAATACTCTTTTATCTATTAATAAAAAGAAGCCATATTCCCCTAATAAGGAACCCGCTGGCGAGGAGTGCTTACCTTTTTGTTCTGTTGTGTATCCTGTTCGAAATCTGGACCGGTTTTGCTATGTACGGCATGTCCGACCCCGACGGTTTTTGGGCAAAGGTTTTGGGCAATTGGACTTTAGCCCTGTTCGGTAGCGAATACGAGTTGCACTTCTGGCACCATGTCGTGGCTTGGATTATAGCTTTATTTGTAATCGTTCACGTTTACATGGTGTTCTTCAACGACTTTATAGCCAAAGAGGGCGAGCTATCCTCTATGTCTGC
>CAZNBH010000080.1:0-4535 GCA_964571355.1 uncultured Aquifex sp. | reverse complement strand
AAACCCAAGGTATTGGTATACGACAGCACCGACTACCAACCCGCCGAAGAGCTCGAAAACGTCATTTACTACCCCGTACCCCTATCGGAACTGGCAAAGGACGTAATGAAGGCTTACATCACCAAGAACATTATCGCCCTCGGCGTTCTATCGGAGCTATTCGGCATTCCCGAACAGTCTATTAAGGATGCCATTAAGGCGAAATTCAGCCGTAAAGGGGAAAAAATCGTAGAAATGAACTACAAGGCGTTCGACCTCGGGCGCCAATACGTAAGGGAAAACCTCAAAAAGGTAGACCCCTACAAGTTCCCCGAACCCAGAACCCCCGAAGATGTCGTTATCATGGAAGGTAACCAGGCGGTGGCAAAGGGTTCTATAACCGCCGGCGTTGAATTCTACGCCGCATATCCGATAACCCCCGCTACCACCGTCGGTAACCACATAGTTATGGACCTAATCAAAAGGGGCGGGTGGCTCTACCAAGCCGAGGACGAAATCGCATCCCTCGGTATGGCGTTAGGAGCTTCCTTTGCCGGTAAAAAATCCATGACCGCCACCTCGGGTCCCGGTATTTCTCTAATGAGCGAATTTATAGGTTATGCGGGTATAACAGAGCTTCCCATAGTTATAGTCGACGTTCAAAGGGGTGGACCTTCCACCGGAATGCCAACCAAGCACGAACAATCGGACCTATTCATCTGCGCCTTTGGCGGTCACGGTGACTTTCCGAGGGCTATCTTGGCGGCTACCACCGTCGAGGACAACTACTACCTCGCCATAGAGGCGTTTAACCTCGCCGAAAAGTATCAAATCCCCGTCTTCCTAATGACCGACGGAGCTTTGGCTATCAGGTCGGAGGTATTCCCCACCCCTCGAGTTGAACAAACCGAAGACGGAAGGGTTATCGTAAAAGGGCATATTCCCTACGGGGTAGACCAAATAGAGGTTATCAATAGATGGGTTTACAACGCCGAAGAGGATAAAGAAGGTCAGTTCCGTTCCGAAAGTGGAAGGTTCCTAAGATATAAGACCGACACCCCCACCGGTATAACCCCGATGGGTATTCCCGGAGACCCCAACGCAATGCACGCCATAACCGGTCTCGAGAGGACCGAAAACTCCGACCCGAGGTTTACCCCCGAAATAAGGGTTAAACAGATGAACAAGCGTTTCAGAAAACTGCAAACCCTCCTAAGGGAAGACGCCGACCGTTACTACAAAGATATGAGAATAGACAGCGATAACGCCGACGTGGCTATCATCTCCTGGGGTCTAACCGCGTCGATTGCGAGGGAAGCCGCCCAAAGGTTGCGCGAGCAGGGCTATACCGTTAACGAATTCTATCCCAGATTGCTATGGCCTATAAAAGCGGAGGTCTTCGAAGAGTTCGCCTCCAAGGCTAAAAGGGTTATCATTCCCGAAACCAACTACCACGGTCAGTTCGCCTTTATCTTAAGGGCTACCACCAATCTAAAAGACCTAATCTCCTATGTAGCCTACAGGGGCGAGGCTTTCATTCCCAAGGAAATTGAAGACTTCGTAAAGATGGCTATAGAAAAGGACATTAAGAAAGGTTGGTTTACCCCCTCCGACGTTTATGGAACCGTTGTCGGAGCCATTTAATGGTTTTGAACATTTTTTCATCCCCTCTTTTTGGGGTTTCCTTTTTATAAAACCTAAGGGAGGTTTTTTGTTATGGCCGTTTTGACCGCCAAGGATTATAGAAGCGAAGTTGAACCCACCTGGTGCCCCGGCTGCGGTGATTTCGGTGTTTTGAACGCCACCGCCAGGGCTTTGGCGGAACTTCAAAAAGACCCCGCAAAGGTTGTCGGGGTTTCCGGTATAGGTTGCTCCTCGAGGTTGCCCCTGTTCCTAAAGGGTTACAACGCCCACACCCTCCACGGTAGGGCTATAACCTTCGCTATAGGTGTAAAGGTCTCCAGACCCGAATTGGACGTTATCGTTTTCACCGGTGACGGGGATATGTTCTCCATCGGTAGCGGGCACAACCCCCACGTAGCCCGTAGGAATATCGACCTCACCATCATTATGATGGATAACAAGGTTTACGGTCTGACCAAAAACCAAGTTTCCCCCACCTCGAGGGACGGGCAATACGGTTCGCTAACCCCCTACGGAAATATAGATGGGCATATTAACCCCATTCAGTACATGCTAACCTTTGGGGCAACCTACGTAGCTCAAACCTATGCCGGAAATCTAAAGCATATGACCAAGATAATTAAGGAGGCTATAGCCCATAAAGGGTTATCGTTTGTCAACGTAATATCGCCCTGTCCGACCTTTAACAAACTCGACAGCTACAAGTTTTACAAAGACCACCTCATCGATATCAACGAAGACCTCGGGCATACCGAGCTCGACAACTACGCCAAGGCTATGGAGTTGGCAATGCACTGGGACGATTACTACAAAAACCCCGAGGCAAAAGCCCACATAGGGGTTTACTACAAGGTTGAAAAACCGACTTATCACGATAGGGTTGAAGAGGTTAGGGCTAAGGTCGGTAGGGAGGATAACATCCAAAAGCTTATCGACGTTTGCAAACCCAAAGCTATCTAATCCTTCCCCTCTTTTATTCTTTCCTTTAAATGGAAAGGGAGTTAATAGTAGACCTCGAAGGGTTAAAAAAGTTTGCCCAAGACCTCGCAAAGGAACTCAAAGGAAACGAGGTTATCGCCCTTATAGGGGATTTGGGGGCGGGAAAAACGACCTTTACGAGGTTTTTGGTTCAAGCCCTCGAACCTTTGGAGGATATTCCCGTAAGGAGTCCCACCTTTGCGGTGATAAACGAATACCCTACCAAAAGGGGAACCGTATACCACGCCGACCTCTACAGGGTAAAAAATTTTGACTTTACCGACTACGAGGGGAACGGGATTTTAATCGTCGAGTGGGCGGATTTACAAAAGCACCTAAACCCGGACATAGCAATAGAGTTCCAATACGTGGACGAAAATCGGAGAAAGCTCCTAATTAAGGACTTTAGAAAAAAAGAAACTTCAAAAGACTAAAACCACCCCACCCCTTCGGGGGTCTCCAGCCCCCGTCCCCAGAGGGGGTGCTACCATCTGAACACCTCCGAAAAAGACGTTTTTCTCCCTAAATCGAACCACCTTGAACATCCTTTCGAGCTCGTTTAAAAACGATTCCCCCAACGGGGGTTCGAGGTAAAGGGTACCGTTTTCTACGTGAAGCCTCGGAACTTCAACGGCGTTCTTAGGTCCCATTTTGAAATCCACGAGGTTTAAAACCATTTGGGTAATAACGCTCCTGATGCGGTTGCTACCGGCGCTACCGAAGGCGTAGAGAAGCTCCCCATCTTTGAAAACCATCGTGGGGCACATCATTGAGGGCAAGCGCGTGTAGGGTTTCCACTTGAAGAACCCCTCGGGGTTTAAATCCTCCTCCCCGAGCATATTGTTGAGCATCACCCCGAAACCGGGAATAACGTACCCCGACCCCTCCCCGTTGGTGGTGGTAATGGAAACTACGTTCCCCTCCTTGTCGGAAACCGCAAGGTGGGTCGTATTCCCCCAGAGGTTTAAGAGTTCCTTTGCAATCCTCTTAAAGGTTGTGACGAAATCTTCCCTATTTAGGTATTCGGTTATGTTTCCCTCCCTTAGGAGGCGGTCGGCAAACCTCTCCCTGAAGAGTTTAACCGTGTACAAAACCTCCGCAAGGGTGGAAATATGTTTGAGGCTTCCAAAGTCGGTGAGGTTCTCCCCTTTTAACAAAAGGAGGGCGAAGGCTACCAAAATCCCACCCGCCGAGGGAGGGGGGTTTAAATATACCTCGTAACCTTTATAGGAAATCTTTAAGGGCTTCCTTTTTAGGACTTCGTACCTTTCCAAATCCTCCTTACGGATTAAACCCTTTCTTTCCCTCGATAGGTTGTCTATCCTATCGGCCACCTCCCCGTGGTAAAAAGCCCTTTCACCTTCCTCCGAAAGGAGTTTTAAAAACTCGGTGTAATCCCTATTTCGGTAGAGTTTTCTTTCGTTTATAAGTTCCCCGTCGGGGGCAAATATTTTTCTCGCCTCCTCGGTGGCGGTGAATATTTTTTCCAGGAGTTTTACAAACTTTGCCTGTACAGGCGATAGATAAATCCCTTCGGAGGAATACCTTATAGCCGGTTTTAGGACTTCCTCGAGGGGTAAATTCCCCCTTTCGGAGTGAACCTTTAAAAGACCTTTCACCGTTCCGGGAACCGCCACCGAACCCATACCTATGTGAAAGATTTGGGTCTCATCGCCGAAGTCGACCTCTATAGGGAAAAAATCGGGTTTTTTCTCCCTTTTGGGGACACTTTCCACAAAAAAGTCATAAAGGATAGGTTCACCTCTACCGTCGTAAGCCATCAAATAACCGCCGCCGGCTGGAGATGTTAGAGCCGGTTCCGCCATATAGGCGGCAAAAACCCCCGCTACCGCCCCGTCGAAGGCATTACCACCCTTTTCTAAAACCTCCTTGACCGCTAAAGCGGTGTTTATATCACCGGCGGCAACTATATT
>CAZNBH010000079.1:0-4560 GCA_964571355.1 uncultured Aquifex sp. | reverse complement strand
TTGTTTCCACATCATAAATTCCCCCCTTTGGGGTATGGTTTTCTGTAAACCTATGCGCTACGAGGTTCACATATACAAAGGTCACCCCGCCTTTTACGAGACAAAGGAAGCCCCCTACGTTCCCCACGACAACGTTGAGACTTACATAGAGAGCTCCTTCGACTACATGACCTACGGTATGGACCCGATGGAAAAACTTTTCGTAGAAGGGTTTAACTACTTTGTCGATTACCTCCTATCGGAGGGGGACGAATACTTCCTCCACGAGGCTAAAAAAGCCTTCGCCCATACCTATAACAAGTTCGACGAGAGTAAATATATGCTCGGCCTTATAAGGATTTTGGAGGGAAACCCCTCCGATGCGAGGAGGTTCTTCGAGGCTATAACCGATTTTAGTTTTCCGAGGTTTATCCAATACTACAGGGTTCCCACCTTGGTGGTTCAAACCGACGATGGGAAAACCCTTTATATGACCCCTTCGGAGGAGGGTGTGAAAAAAATCCTCGAGGTGTTGCCTTAATTTTCTCCCTTCCCTTTTGGGGATAATTGATTAGCTTAATGGCTACTATCCTCGATGGGAAAAAGGTTTCGGAAATCTACCGTCAAAGGATAAAGGAAGAAATAGAAAAGTACACCTCCAAAGGTTTGAGAAAGCCCTCCCTTGCGGTGGTTTTGGTGGGGGAAGACCCCGCGAGTAAGGTTTACGTTTCCAACAAGAGGAAGGCGTGCCAAAAGGTGGGAATGGAATCCCTTTTTTACCACCTACCGGAGGATACCGAAGAGGAAAAACTCCTCTCGTTGGTGGAGGAGTTGAACAATAACCCCGAGGTGGACGGCATACTTGTCCAACTACCGTTGCCCAAACATATAAACCCCCAAAGGGTTATAGAAGCTATAAAACCCGATAAGGATGTGGACGGATTCCATCCCGAAAATATGGGGAAACTAATAGCCAACCTCGACGGGGGTTTTATCCCGTGCACCCCTTTGGGGATAAAAATCCTTCTGGAACATTACGGAATAGAGGTTCAAGGTAAAGATGTAACCGTTGTAGGGGCGGGGTATATAGTGGGAAAACCTCTATCGGTTCTTCTTTTAAATATGAACGCCACCGTAACGACCTGCCACATCTACACCCAAGACCTTAAAAAACATACTCTAAACGCCGACATTTTGATATCGGCAACCGGGGTTCCCCACCTAATTAAGGAGGACATGGTAAAGGAAGGTGCGGTGGTTGTCGACGTGGGGATTTCCAAGGTCGACGGAAAAATAGTCGGGGATGTGGATTTTGAACGGGTAAAGGAAAAAGCGTCCTACATTACCCCCGTTCCCGGAGGGGTTGGACCCATGACGATAACCGCCCTCCTTATGAACACCTTAAAGGCTTACAAACAACATATGGGAATAAAAGAAAAGGAAAATTAATCCTCGGTTATATCCTCCCTTTCTATCCTTAGGTCGGAGTAGTTTTCAAAACCGCTCGATTCCATATAGGTGCCGTACATCTGCTCGTATTGCTCGGCGCACTTGGCGCAGAAGCGGGTCCAAGGTATGGCGCACAGCCTCTCCTCGGGGATATCCTCACCGCAACCCTCGCATATACCGTAGGTTTCGTTCTTTATCTTTTCGAGGGCATAATCTATCTCCCTCAATATGAGCATATCCCTACGGGAGAGGGTGTCGAGCATCGACTCGGTGTAGGTCATCTGTCCGAGGTCTTCCACATCGGAGGGTTCTTTATACTCTTCGCTTATCCTCTCCTGGGTTTCCTGTTTACTGCGGTAACTTTCGAGGATTTTTTTCCTCTCCTCGAGCAGTCTCTTTTCGCACTCCTTGTAAAGTTGCTCCCTGTCCATTTTCTCCTCCTGTAAAGGGTCGTTTAATTATTTCAAAAATCCTTTATCGGTGTCAACCGTTAAAAATTTAAAGAATGGTTTCCATGGGAGCTTTAAAAAGTAAAATCCTCAACGAGTTTATAGAGGTCGGTAAATTCCTATTTGAGGCGGGGGTGGTCGAGTACTACTCGGGAAACCTTTCGGTGTTTTGGAGGAATAGGATTTTTATAACCCGTTCGGGGAGCCCCCTACCTTTGTTAAAACCTCAAGATGTTTTGGAAATAAAACCGAGGAGACCCCTCGTGGGAAGACCTTCCTCCGAGTACATCGTCCACCGAAGGGTATACGAAATTACCGACCTAAAGGCTGTAGCCCACGCCCATCCCCCCGCGGTGGTGAGGCTTACCTTTACCCTTACGGGGGACTTTTTCGTTCCGAGGGACAACGAGGGGAAGCTCTTACTTGGAAAAATACCCATCTTGAGGCTCGAAAAACCATCCGCATCCCACGAGTTGGCGGAGGCTGTTGCAACCGCTTTGGGGGATTTTCCCTGCGCCGTAGTCCACTCCCACGGGGTTTTTTGCGGTGCTAAAACATTGAAACAAGCCGCCGGTTTTATTACCGCTTTGGAATTTTCGGCAAGGGTCTACGATGGAGCTATTTGAAAAGCCCTATTGGGATAAGGGGTTGGTGGTCGCCGGTTTGGACGAGGCGGGAAGGGGTCCCCTGGCGGGTCCCGTGGTCGTAGCCTGCGTGGTCTTTCCCCCCTATACCGAGATTTTTCTGGATAGGGATAGCAAGAGGTATTCCCCCGCGGAGCGGGGGCGTTTGTTCGAAAAAATATTAAGAAAGGCGCTTTTCGTGGGGGTTTCCTTCGCCACGCCGGAGGAGATAGAGGAAAAAAACATTTACAGGGCTACAAAGGATGCCTACCTTAGGGCGTTAAAGCAGATACCTTTCCAGCTCGGTGCGGTTTTTACCGATTACATGCCCCTAAAATGGGAGTGCGATGTGTTTGCACCCCCCAAAGGGGACGAAAAAATCTTTTCGGTTGCCGCCGCCAGTATCGTTGCAAAGGTTGTCAGAGACCGCTTAATGGAACTCTACGGAAAAAGATTTCCCCAATACGGGTTTGAAAAGCACAAAGGGTACCCCACAAGGGAACACCTCGAGGCTATAGAAACCTTTGGGGTTACCCCTATACACAGGAAAACCTATAAACCGGTAAAGGAAAAACTCCAAAAAACCCTTTTCGGGAAAGGAAAAAAGGTTTAACCCCCGAAGGGGTATTTCAATATCGGTTTCCTGTTGGCTTCCGCTTCTTTTATCCTCTTAACGGGTGTGGTATGGGGTGCGGTTTTTACCCTTTGGGGGTCGGTTTTCGCCTCTTCAACAATTTTTTTGCAGACTTCGGCGAAGTAGTCGAGGGTTTCTTTATCCTCGGTCTCGGTCGGTTCTATCATCAAAGCCTCGGGAACTATTAGGGGGAAGTACATCGTCGGGGGGTGAACCCCGTAGTCGAGCATCCTCTTGGCAACGTCGAGGGCTTTCACACCGTACTTTTTGAGGTTGGTAGCCGATAGGACAAACTCGTGCATGCAAGGAACGTGCTTGTAGGGGTCGTTAAAGAGTCCTTCGAGCTTTTTGCGCAAATATCGGGCGTTTAAAACGGCGTGGTCGGCGACCTTGTAAATCTCCTTACCGTAGGCGAGTATGTAAGCCAACGCCCTCACCCATATACCGACGTGCCCGTAAAAGGTCAAAACCTTTCCTATCGATTTGGGAATATCCCAATTTAGGTAGTATTTCTCTCCGTCGAATTCCACTTGGGGGACGGGTAAGTAGGGTTTTAGTCTTTCGGAAACGCCGACGGGACCGCTTCCGGGTCCCCCTCCGCCGTGGGGGGTGGAAAAGGTCTTGTGGAGGTTGAAGTGCATAACGTCCACCCCCCAATCGCCCGGTCTCATTCTCCCCACGAGGGCGTTAAAGTTAGCCCCGTCCATATAGAGGAGGGCATCGACCTCGTGGAGCTTGTCGGCCATCCTTTTAATGTTCCTTTCGAAAATCCCGAGGGTGTTGGGGTTTGTAATCATTAAAGCCGCTACGCGGTCGTCGAGCTTTTTCTCGAAGTCCTCCCAATCGAGTTCCCCGTTTTTGTCGCTCTTTACGGTGAGAACCCTAAAACCGGCAATAGCCGCGGAGGCGGGGTTTGTTCCGTGGGCGCTATCGGGAATTAAAACGGTGTCCTTTTGGGTATTCCCCCTATCCCGATGGTAGGCGGCTATTAGGAGCAAGCCGGTTAACTCCCCGTGGGCACCCGCCGCCGGTTGGAGGGAAACATCGGCAAATCCTCCAAGCTCCTTTAGGTATTCTTTGAGGAGGTATGCCAACTCGAGGATACCCTGAACCGTTTCCCCATCCTGGAAGGGATGCAAATCGGTGAAACCTTCGAAGGAGGCTATTGTTTCGTTCACCCTCGGGTTGTACTTCATAGTACAGGAACCCAAGGGGTAAAAGTTCGTATCTATTGAATAGTTGAGTTGGGACAGCCTCGTAAAGTGCCTTACAACCTCCAATTGGGAGAGTTCGGGGAGATTTATATCCTCCCTTAGGTATTCCTTTCCGACCACCTCTTCGGGGTCTACACCTTCTACGTCGCACTCGGGAAGGGTGAAGGCTCTTTTCCCCTTTTTGGAGATTTCAAAGAGGAGTTTTTCCATAA
>CAZNBH010000078.1:0-4586 GCA_964571355.1 uncultured Aquifex sp. | reverse complement strand
TTTCCAATACCTCTTTGAGGGTTTTCTCCGCTTCGGGGTCTATATTGCGACCCACCGATTGGCAATAAGCCCTGTATACCTCTATGGGATTTCTTAGGTTCAACTTTTCCCCCTTGCGTTCGTTAAAGAGTTCCTTAACCTTTTTTTGGAAATCTTTGGGGTATATCCTTAGGAGGTATTCGCCCAAAACCCTTTCCACCTTTTGTTTGAAGATTAGGAACTCCTTGGGGGTTTTCGCCTCTACGAAAATCCTGTAATAGGTCTTTCCGTCCTTTAACCCCTCGAGGTACCTTTCGGTTTCGTTACCCTTTAGGTGGAGGGTCTTTAAAATCCTTTTGAGGGAAAGCTTTATCCTCTCCACCGAGGTACCGCTTTCGTCGACAACTACGTAGTTGAAAAACTTTTCGTCCCCCTCCTCCCCGAAGTCGAGCTGGTAGAGGGAACCGGTGTAATAGGCTGGGGCTTTCGCCTTTTCGAGCCTCTGGTAGCGGTGGATATGTCCGAGGGCTACGTAGTCGAAGGTTTCGGGTATGTAATGCTGGGGAACGGCGTAGGTATCGGCTACAGTAATTTCAACCTCGGTTTTCCCCACCTTGGTATCGGCAAAAAAGAGATGCCCTATAAGGATTTTGTAGCGGGCGTTTTCCACCTTTTGGGAGAGAACCTTTATAAGCTTTCCCAACCTCTCCCCGTATTGGATTTTTTCATTTTCACCCCTGGGGGTTATTTCGGTTATATACCTTTCGCTCACAAAGGGGAGGGCTACAAAGGCGACCTCCCCGTCGTGGTAAACCGCATTTTTAGGTTCCAATTTGGGGAAAATCTTTATTCCAAATCGCTTGAGCCAAGGGTTTTGGGACTTTAAAAAGGTAGACCCGTCGTGGTTTCCCGCCACCGCCACTATGCGGACATTTTTTTCCCTCACCTTTAGGAGGAACTCGGCGATGAGTTCCTGACTCTCGGCGTCGGGCATTTTTTTGTCGAAGATATCGCCCGCCACGAGGAGGTAATCGACCCCGTTGTCGGAAATAAAGTCGAGCACCTGGTTTAGGGCGTATTCCAAGTCCTCGTTTCGGTTAAGCCTACGGTCGTAGGTCCTACCCGCGTGGAGGTCCGCTATATGAACCAACCTAAGAGGGGACATTTTCAGCTTTTTATATTAGCCGTTAAATTTCCCCTTAGTGGGAGAAAAAATAGCCGTTTTACTAAGCGGGGGGGTCGATAGTTCCACGGTCGCCTATATGGTAAAAGAAAAATATCCAACCGCCGAGGTTGTGGGTGTGACCCTCCTCCTCTACAGGAACGAGGAGGATATAGAAAACGCCAAAAGGGTTTGCGAATTTTTGGGAATACCCCATAAGGTCCTCGATTTGAGGAAACCCTTTAGGGAACGGGTTTTTAACTACTTCCTCGAGGAGTATAGGAGGGGGAGAACCCCCAACCCCTGTGCGGTTTGCAATCAGGAGATAAAACTCGGATTGGCGACCGAAATCCTCACCTCCGAGGGATTTGAAAAAATCTATACCGGTCACTACGTGAGGAAGGTCGAATACAACGGTTTCCCCACCTTGGCGAGACCCAAGGACCTCAACAAGGACCAAACCTACTTTTTAGCCCTACTAAAGCCGAAATATTTGAAGTTTTTGGAATTCCCCTTGGGGGATTTTACGAAGGAGGAGGTGAGGGAGATAGCCCAAAGGGCGGGTCTGCCGACCAAAAGCCGAAAGGAGAGCCAAGACATTTGCTTTTTGGAAGGTCAAAAGCTCAAGGATTTTTTAAAAAACTACTTCCCGCCTTCGGCGGGGGTTTTTGTTTATAAAGGGAAGGTGGTCGGTAAGCACAGCGGCTATTACACCTATACGATTGGTCAAAGGCGGGGCTTGGGGCTAAGGCTCGGTAAACCGGTTTACGTGGTCGATATAGATGCCTCAACGAATACCGTCGTAGTGGGTGACAAGGAGGATTTACTAAAGGACACCGTAGAGGTTGAAAATTTGAACCCCTTTATCCCGCTAAAGGAACTTGAAGGAAAAACCCTTTACGGGCAAATAAGGTATAGAACCCCCGCAAAGGAGGTCGAAAGGATAGAGGAAACCCCCAAGGGGTTAAGGATTAAATTCAAAGAACCCTTTAGCGGGGTTGCAAGGGGGCAAATAGCCGCCCTCTATTTGGACAACAAAATACTTGCCGTCGGTGGGATTATTTCTTAAAATTAAACTCCTTGGCAGGAGGGGTGGCCGAGCGGACGAAGGCGGGGGACTCGAAATCCCTTGGACGGGTACACGCCCGTCCCGCGGGTTCGAATCCCGCCCCCTCCGCCACTAATTAGGCGTACTTTTCGAGAATTTTCTCTATACCTTCCCTTACCGCCTTGGGTGCCAAGGGTGCAACCTTTGCGAGATACCTCAAAACCTTTATAGCTTGCTCGTCCAAGCCCTTCTTGCCGACCTCGGTAGGCCAGTTAACCACGAGGAAGTTCAAAAATACCCCCAAAAGGATAACGATTACGAGCTCTACGAGGTTTACACTTTTTCCACCCAAAAGGGAAAAGAGAAGAAACCCCCCGTAAAGGAGTAGGACGAGGGAGGTAATCCAAACGCCCAGGACGACGACCCAATAAATCATTACTTGCCTCCTATCGTTATATTTTTAACCAAAACGGAGGGGCTTCCCACGTTGCCGTAAAATTTCAAATCCCCCCCTATGCGGGTGATGTTTTTTATAAGCTCCAGAAAGTTGCCCGCTATCGTTACACCCCTTACGGCGGAAACCTTTTTTCCGTTCCTATAAAGGGCTCCCGAAGCACCGAGGGAGAAGTTCCCCGAAATGGGGTCGGCGGTGTGAAGTCCCATAAGTTCGTAAACCACGAAAACCTCCTCCTCCGATTGGAGGAAGTCCTCAAAGTTCCCCTTTTGGGGTTTGAGGTAGAGGTTGGATATACCCGCCTCGGGAGGGGTTGCGAAGGACGACCTAAAACCGTTTCCGGTGGGTTTGGAATTCGTTCCCTTTGCGGTTTCAAGGGAGTGGAAAAACCCCTTTAGGGTTCCGTTTTCCACCAGAACCGTTTTTTGTTGAACGGTTCCTTCGTCATCGAAGGGATAGGTCGAAAATCCCCCTTCGAGGGTTCCATCGTCGATTAGGGTAAAACCTTCGAAGGCTATCCTTTCCCCCAACTTTCCCTTTAAGGGTGTTTTGTTCTTCAGCAAACTTTCGCCGGAAAATAGGTCGGCAAAGGTCTCCAAAAGGGAGGCGAAGGCTTCCCTGTGGAAAAGAACCGGTAAGGTTTTACTCTCGAAGGGTTCGGGGTCGAGGGTGTCCACCAACTTTTTGACCAGCTCCTCTTTGAAGTCCTCGGTATCCAAACCCTTTAGGTAGCGGGAAGCCCTATAACCCCAAACGATATTTTTATCCCCTTTGGGGCTTTCCGCCAAGGCGGAGGAAACCAAACTGTAAGCCGTCCCTTTATAGGAAAACTCCACCCCGAAGGAGTTTTTAAAGAAAACCTCGAACACGTTTTCGGTAAAGGTCGTTTCCCTCGTCCCCTTTATGTAGGGGTGGGAGGAGATAACCGACCTCTCGAAGGAAATAACGAAGTCTATCTTCCCCTCCAAGGGGACATTTACCCCCTCCCCGTCGAAAGGGGATTGGGCAACGGGTGTTCCCCTTTCGGTTTGAAATCCCGCATAGGGGTTTTCCGGCATGAGTTCGGTTATTTCCCTCAAGGTCCCAACGAGGTTTTTAACCGAATCCTCCGATAGGTCGGAGGTGTAGGCAAAACCTACCTTTTTTCCCTTTAGGAGCCTTAAACCCAAACCGTAATCCCCCGCGGAGGTTACCTTTTCGAATTCCCCGTTTTCGGTTGAGATTTTTTTAGTTTCCCTTTTGAGGAAAAAAATCTCGTATTCGAAACCCTTGGAGAGTTCCTTAATTAATTGCTCCACTTTGGGAAAATCCATAAAGTAGAAAGGTTAAAGGAATTAGACCATTTTGTTTTCCACCAGGAGTTCCAAGATGGTGGAGACCAACTTTAGGGCTTCCTCGTTCCACTTGTGAACCTTTAGGCGGACAATGTTGTCGTTGGTTCTCTCCACCAGTTTGGTATCGATAATAAATTCCTCCCCACGGGAGGGGATAAAGCACGAAATCGCAAAGGGGTTTTTTAAAATCTCCTCGTCCACTTCGTAGGGTTTTTTTATCTTTACGCTCAACCCCCCGAGGGAAATATCCTTCATTATCCCCATACCGAGGGGGGTATCGACGATAATGTTGAGGTTGGAAACGTTGAAACGCCTGAATTGCCTTTTCTCCGCTACGGGGGAAACCTCTTGCTCGAGCAACTTCAAACAGTGGTAGAAAAACTCCGAGGTTACCTTTACCGGTTTCTCAAACTTTGAGGCTATAAATTTTTCGTCGACCTTTACGGGGACGATGATGAAGTGGTACTCCTTGTCCTCCACGCGGGTTTTTACGTAAACCTCCTCCCCCTCGGAGGGTCTTTTATCGCTCAACCAGGTTAGGTTCGATATTTTCATACCACCGAGGGATACGTTTTCAACCCTTCCCACGAAGTACTCGCTCTCGACGGG
>CAZNBH010000077.1:0-4592 GCA_964571355.1 uncultured Aquifex sp. | reverse complement strand
TCGGTAGACCTCTTTTTGATTGGAACGTTTTTATTGGTTTTCGCCCTCGGTCTTTACGAGCTGTTCATCTCCAAAATAGACCCCGCCGAGCAAGACCCCTTGGGGCAAAAGGTTTTGGTTATTAAAAACCTCGAAGACCTAAAGGAAAAACTGGGTCGCCTCGTCATTATGGTTCTTATCGTTGCATTCTTCAAGCAGGTTCTCCACCTCGAGTACAAAGACCCCTTACAAACCCTTTACATAGCTATAGGTGTGTTTCTGTTGGCTTTGGCACTCTACTACACCCATAAAAGGGATTAGAATCCTCCTAAATATAATTTGATTTCGAACATGGAGTTCCCCTTTTTCCTCGCCCGTCAACCCATCGTCGACGAAAACCGTCGGGTTGTTATGTACGAGGTCTTTTTAAGGAGCAAAAAAAGTCCCGACAAGTTTCCGAGGGATTTACCCCCCTACAAGGCGGCTTTTATGGTTATAGACCTCCTCACCTCGATAGGTTACAACAAGGTTGCCGGCACCAAGAAGGTAATGATAAACCTCTCGATACAAAACACCCTAAACAAGTCCTACCTCGAGACCCTTATCCCGGAAAGGACCGTTTTAAACCTTCAAAGACCCTATGCGGAACTAAGCGAAAAACAGTGGGACTACATAAGGATAGCCCTCGACAACTTGAAACGTCAGGGGTTTCAATTCGCCTTTGACCTCGATATGTTCGACATAAAAAACGTTAAATACCTCGCCATAAGGTTTGCCGATTACATAGTTTCCGACGTTGGGAAGCTTTCGAGGGTGAGGGACCCCTTTTTGGAGAAAAAAATCTGCATAGCCACAAAGATAGAGACCGAAGCCCAATTTCTAAAGGCTAAAACCTACGATTGCGAGCTGTTCGAGGGGTATCTGTTCGGAAAGCCCGAGCCGATTTACTCCGACCTAAGCATAGCGACTCTGACCACGACAATAGTAAAAACCCTTTCGGCGATAGAACGCCATGCCGACCTTAAGGAGATAGAGGATTTAATAAAGAGCGACCCCGGGTTGGTTACGAGGCTTTTGAAGTTTGTAAACTCCTCCTACTTCTATTTACCGATTGAAATAAAGTCGATAAGGCAAGCCCTCGCCTATTTGGGGATAAACAACCTAAAGAAGTATCTGCTCGTTCTGATGATACTCGAGTTGGCGGAAACCTTAAGAATCCCCTTGGAGGAATACAAAAAGATGCTCCTATCGGGGGTTCTCTCCGAAAAATTGGCACAAATTCTGGACATAGACAAGGATATAGCCTTTTTGGGGGGGTTGTTTTACCCCTCCGATATAGTGTTTAAAATAGACCCCGCAAAGGTTGCGGTCGAACTGAAACTATCCCACGAAATTCTCGAAGGCTATTTGGAGGATAACCCCAAATTGCACTGCCTCTATTACATCTCCAAGGCGGTAGCCTTCAACCTACCGAGGGACGAAAAGTTTAAAGATTGCCTGCAAAAATTGGGATTAAATGAAAAGACGGTGGAAAAAATCCTCAACGAAGCGGAGCAAGAAGTCGAAAAAATGGTTATTTAAAACACCAAGCCCGCGCTCCGCGCGGGGTTATCCCTTCTCGGTTAAATTTTCGGCAAATTTTAGTAAGATGTAGAACAAGCCGTTAACGGGCACCCAAAACAGGGTAAACAGGTGATAGCCCAAATTAACCCAAATGGAAGAAACCAATACAACCCCGACCCAAAAGTGGTCAAACCTCTTTTTTAAAACCCTAACCGTTAAAAGGATTGATGCGATATAAAACCATAGGACGAAAATCAGGTTTACAATCCCCCCGTTGATGAATTCGGTTAAAAACACAAAACTTTCGTATTCGTTTATAAATTGCAACCAACCGGGGAGGTTTTTATACTGCTTTTGGGGTCCGTAGCCCCAACCTATTAACAGCTTTAGGTAATCCCCCCGCTTTATCGCATCCTCCACGAGTTCTATAGCCCCCTTTGCTATTAAAACCCTTTGTGAGGAGAGATGGTTTAAAACCTCGAGTTCGTTCCCCTTATGGGTTAGAAGGTGAAACCACCATTTCACCTTCGGGGACTGATATGCTATAACCCCTAAAAGGGTTAAGAAAACCAAAAAAATCCCCAGAAAGGTTTTCCAACGTTTGTAGTACCCGACGAGGGCTATACCAAAAACGGTTAACCCCAAGAGGTATCCCAATATTACCGACCTCTCCACGGGTAAAAAGGAAACGTATAGGAACAGAACCGTGCTTAGGAGGTAAAAAATCTTTATCTTCCAATCCCTTTTGTGGAAAAAGAAGTAAAGGCTACCGAAGGTGGGAAGTGCCAAAAGGTTCCCAACAACAAAGTTTCCCCCCCAAAAACCCTTATAGTCGTGGTGAAAGTAATAACTGTAAAGGGTTTTTATACTCAATACCCACCCCAAAAGGATTGTTATCTGTATCAGTTTCTCAACCAAAGGGGGAATTTTTTCCCTTTCGATTACATTCCCTATAAAGTAGGAAAAGGTGTAAAAATCCTGCTCGAGGAGCCTCCTCCACTGCTCCTTTACCCGTAGAAATAAAACACTCGAAAGGGTTATAGTCGATATATGCCCCAAAAGGGGGAAGGAAAAAAGTCCCTTAAAGGGGTTTATCCCCTTTTTCCACGCGATGTAGAACCCAGAGAGGATGGCAAGGCCTAAAAACAATTGAAATAGACTAATGGATAAATAGGCGAGGGCAAAGGAGAGGTATAAAGACCAAAGAAAGAATTTTTCCGCCTTCACAAAGCGGCTTTATTTTACTTCGGAAGGTTTGACATCTACGGTAATAGTGGCGCTAACCTCGGGATGGAGTTTTACGGTGAGGTTGTACCTTCCCACGTTTTTAATAGGGGTTTTTAGCATTATTTTCTTCTTGTCAACCTCTACACCGGCCAGTTCCTTGATTTTGTCGGCTATTTCGGAAACGGTAACCGCACCGTAGAGCTTTCCGGTTACCCCGACGGGGCGGGCTATTTCTATTACCAAACCATCGATTTTTTCCGCTATCTCTTGAGCTTTAGCCTTTTCCCTTTCGAGTTTTCTCCTCTTTTGCCTCAAAACGTCCTGAACGTGCTTTATGTTCCCCTCGGTGGCGGGAAGTGCCAACCCCCTCGGAATGAGGTAGTTGTTCGCAAAACCGTCCTTTACGTTTACTATATCCCCAAAGGTCCCATATCCGGGAACGTCCTTAATCAATATAACCTTCATCTCTCACCCCCTCGGAGGATTAATAAACCACGTAGGGCAATAGTGCCAACTGCCTTGCCCTCTTTATGGCTACAGCCAATCTCCTCTGGTGCTTGGCGCAAACCCCGGTTTGCCTCGAAGGTATGATTTTCCCCCTGGGGGAGAGGTATTTTTTCAAGGTTTCAACGTCCTTATAGTCGGGTTCCCTTTTGGTTTGGCAAAATTCGCAAACCTTTTTTTTACCTTTTTTCAACATTTTTAAACCTCCCGCTTTTGTTTATAGCAAAATATCGAAATCGTCTATATCGTCGGTTTTATCCTTTTTCCCCCCTTCGGGTTTTTTCTCCTCCTCTTCCCCGAAGAGGAGTTTTTCCAAATCGTCAAGCTCCTCCAAAGGAGGTTCTTCCTTTGTTTCCTCCACCTTGGGGGGAGGGGGTTCCTCCCCTTCGAAGGGGGGAAGGTCTATACCTTCCTCCGCCATCGGTTGCTCGGCGGTGGTTTGGGGACGGGATACTCCCGCCCTTGACATCAGCTTTATATCGCTGGCGACTATCCTAATCTTGCTACGGGGGGAACCGGTCTGCTTGTCTATCCATTTATCTTGGTGAAGCCGACCCTCTACGAGGATTAAATCCCCCCTGCCGAGACGGGGAATAACGGTTTCCGCCAACCTTCCAAAAACCTTTATTTCGAAAAAGTGAACCTCTTCCTTCCATTCCCCTTCGGGGGTTTTGTAATTCCTGTTGTAGGCGAGCACGAGGTTCGCAACCTGCGTTCCCGATGGGAGCATAACCGTTTCCGGTTCCCTCACCAACCTACCAACCAAAATAACCTTGTTGTAATTCATACTTGCTTAAATTACTCCTCAAAAGGTCTTTACTTCTGAGCTTTTCCCTTTACCTGGCTCTTTTTGATTTTGGTGGTTAGCCACCTGATGATGTTCTCGTTTACCCTGTAAAAGAACTCGAGCTCGTTGGGCAGGTTTAGGTTTTCATAAGGGGGCTCACCGTTGTTAACACCCCTGAACTGGATGAGGTAGTACCTTCCGTGCTTGAACTTTTCAATGGGGTAAACGAACTCCCTTAGACCCCAATCCTCTTCGTAGAGGATTTCACCACCCTTACGGGTGATTTCGTTCTTAACGGATTCCACAACCTGCTTGTACTCCTCCTCGGTTAAGGTGGGCTTGACCACGAAAACGGTTTCGTAGTACCTTTCCCTTTCGTAGTGCCTCTTTCCCATTTAAACCCTCCGGACGTTTTTTTAACGGCTCTCCCCCGAACGGGGAAGAGCAGGGCTTTAGAGCCTCCGAAATTTATAACACTATAGCACAACTTCTTTTCCCCGAAGGGGCGTTTGCTTTATATTAACGAAACTAT
>CAZNBH010000076.1:0-4626 GCA_964571355.1 uncultured Aquifex sp. | reverse complement strand
ATGAAAGCCGTTGCAAAACATTGGCATGTTATAGATGAAACCGAAAAGAGGGTTCAATGCGATTTATGTCCCCACCATTGTAAGTTAAAGGAGGGGCAATTCGGTATTTGCGGGGTTAGGAAAAACGAGGGTGGAAAGCTTGTAACGTTTACATACGGAACTTTAATTTCGGCGGCGGTAGACCCGATAGAGAAAAAACCCCTATACCACTTTTTTCCGGGACATTTGACCTTTACGATAGCCACCCCGGGGTGTAACTTCAAGTGCTTGGGGTGCCAAAACTGGGAAATCTCCCAAGTTCCCCCTAAGGTAGCCGATAAAACCCCTATATTCTTAGAAACCTTTATTCCGCCGGAGGCGGTTGTTAAAAAGGCTATAGAAACAGGCTCCAAAAGTATTTCCTTCTCCTACACCGAACCGACGATTTACTTCGAGTATATGTACGAGATAGCGAAACTGGCAAAGGAAAACGGGCTTTATACCGTAATGGTTTCCAACGCCTTTATAGATGAAAAACCCCTCGAGGAACTTCTCGAGGTGATAGACGCCTTCGCCTACGACCTGAAGTTTTTCGACGACACCGCCTATAGGAAATACGCCAAAGGTAGGCTCGAGCCGGTTTTAAAGGCTATAAAGAAAACCTTTGAGGCGGGCAAATGGGTTGAAATTACAACCTTGCTCGTTCCCCAATACCTCGACGAGAAACAAATAGAGGACATAGCCCACTGGATAAGGGACGAACTAGCCCCTTGGGTTCCCTGGCATGTGAGCCGATTTTTCCCCTATCACAAAGCCCAAGACTTGCCGCCCACCCCTATGGAGATGATAGAGTTCGCCGTAAAAACGGGTAAGAAAGCGGGGCTTTATTACGTTTACGCCGGAAATATTCCCCACACCGATTGGGAAAATACCTATTGTCCCCAATGTGGAACTCTACTTATAGAGAGGTTCGGTTACACCTTGAGGAGTTATAACCTAAAACCGGGCGGTTATTGTCCCAACTGCGGTAGAAAAATAGAGGGTCATTTCGAGTAGTTGAAATCCAATTTTAGGTTTCCCCTATAGGGGTTTTTCTAAATTTTTTCTCCTTACGGAGATGGCAAAGGGTAAAGAAAGCCTAACCCCTATGCTCGCCCAATACCACGCGATTAAAGAGCAGTATCCCGATGCTATTTTACTCTTCCGTTTGGGAGACTTTTACGAAGCCTTTTACGAAGATGCCCACACCGTATCGAAGGTTTTAAATATCGTCCTAACCTCCCGACCCGCCGGTAAGGGGAGACGTATCCCCATGGCGGGAATACCCCACCACGCCTTAAACAGCTATGTCCACAAGCTTATCCATCACGGTTATAAGGTGGCTATATGCGAACAGGTTGAGGACCCCTCCCAAGCCAAGGGTATAGTTCGGAGGGAGGTCGTAAGGGTCATCACCCCGGGGACTTTCTTCGAGAGGGAAACCACCGGTATAGCGGCTGTTTACCCCTTGGGCAAAAAGTGGGCTTTCGGCTATTTGAACCTCGCGGTTGGGGAGTTTTTGGGAACTGTTGCCGATAAGGAGGAAGTTCTAAACATAATTTCCAAGCTCCAACCCACCGAAATACTCCTCCCCGAAGGGCGTGAAGATTTGGAGGAAACGATAAAACCCCTTTTGAGGGAGGTTTATTTCACCTACCTACCGAGGGAAGATTTTTTTGGAGAGACCTCCAAAAGGGAATTCTTGGAACATTTCAACATCCCCACCTTGAAGGTTTTAAACTTTCCCAACGACGAACCTTTACCCGCCCTAAGTGCATTGCTGAAATACGCCAAAACCACCCAAAAGGGGTTTATGCCCTTCGTAAGGAGACCGAGACCCTACGTGGGGGAAATCTATGCCAAAGTAGACCTAAAGGCGCAAAAATCTTTGGAACTCCTCGAGAGTTTGGAGGGAAAGAAAGCTTTTTCCCTTTTCGGGGTTTTGGACAAAACCCTGACCGGAATGGGTAGGAGAAAGTTGAAGTTCCACATAGTCCACCCCTACAGAGACGTGGAGAGGATAAGGAAAACCCAGGAGGCGGTTGAGGAGTTGGTCGTAAACGAGGGGTTGAGGTCCAAACTGCGCGACCTCCTCGAGAAAGCCTACGATATGGAGAGGTTGGTCTCCAAGATTTCTTCCGCCCTCGCCAACGCGAAAGACCTCGTAATGTTAAAGCAGTCCCTCTTTGTGGCTCAAGAGATTAAGGAACTTCTACTGGAGAACGCCAAAAGTTCCCTCCTAAAGGAGTTAGCCCAAGAAATGGAGGACCTCCTCGAGGTGGCGGAGGATATCGATAAAACCCTCGTAGAGGACCCACCATATCAGGTAAAGGAGGGGGGACTTATCAAAGAGGGGGTTGACCCCTACCTGGACGAGCTAAGGGCTATAAAGAACAACGCCGAAGGTTGGCTAAAGCGCTATCAGGAGGAGCTTCGAAGGAAAACCGGCATATCGAGCCTAAAAATCGGCTTCAACAAGGTAATGGGTTTTTACATAGAGATTACAAAACCTAATTTGAGGTATGTCCAGGGGTGGATAGAAAAGGGGATTTTGAGGAGGAGGCAAACCCTCACCAACAGCGAGAGGTTTATAACCCAACAGTTGCAGGAATTCGAGGAAAAGTTCCTATCGGCGGAGGAAAAAATTAAAAATCTCGAGTACAAACTCTTTGTGGAACTTAGGGATAGGGTTCTCCAAAAGGTGGACCAAATAGGGAACACCGCAACCGTTTTGGGAGAATTGGATTATTTGCAATCACTTGCAACCGTGGCGGTTGAAAACCTTTGGGTTAAACCCACGGTTGTGGAGGAAGGAATTGAAACCCTTATAAGGGACGGGAGGCACCCGGTAATAGAAAAACACAAAAAGGTCTATATCCCCAACGATACCACCTTTAACGAAAGCGAGAGGCTTTTAATAATAACGGGTCCCAACGCGGCGGGGAAATCCTCCTATATAAGGCAGGTAGCCCTTATTTTCCTTTTGGCGCAAATGGGAAGTTTTGTTCCCGCTTCGGAGGCTAAGATTGCGGTTGCCGACGCCATATATACCCGCGTAGGTTCGGGGGATATCTTAGCCCTCGGGGTTTCCACCTTTATGAACGAGATGTATGAAGTTGCCAACATTTTGAACAACGCCACCGAAAAGAGCCTCATAGTTCTCGACGAGGTAGGTCGGGGAACGGCGACCTACGACGGTATAGCGGTTGCCACGGCGGTAGCCGAATATATAGCCAAAAAGTTGAAGGCGAGAACCCTTTTTGCAACCCACTACCACGAGCTCACCGAGCTTGAGGGAAAAGTTGACGGGGTTGTCAACTACCACATGGAGGTAAAGGAAACCCCCGAAGGGGGCATAGAGTTTTTGTACACCCTAAAGAGGGGTGCTTCGAATAAGAGCTTTGGGGTAACGGTCGCTAAAATGGCGGGTCTTCCCGAGGAGGTCGTAAAGAGGGCGGAAGAAATCTTAAAAGCCCTCGAGGGGGAAAGGGAGAAAGAAATGGCAACCGCCGAAGGTGTTAAGGAAAAGGAAAGTCCCAAAGAGGTTGAAAAAATAGAACAAATCACCCCCCAGGTGGTTGAGAAAGAGGTAGTCCCCAAATGGGTTGAAGAGGTAAAGAAACTTTTGGAGGAAATAGACCCCTTGAACACCACCCCTTTGGAGGCTCTGCAAAAACTCGCCCTCCTAAAGGAGGTAATGAGGAGGGGAAACTAATCCTCAAGGGTGGAAATATCCCCTATTTCCAAACCGAGTTCCTTCGCCTTTAGGAGTCTCCTCATTATCTTTCCGCTCCTCGTTTTGGGTAATTTTTCGACGAATTCGACCTCGTCGGGGACCGCTATGGGTCCCAATACCTCCCTCACCGTTTGTTTTATCTCTTTAACGAGTTCCTCCGAAGGTTTTACTCCGAGTTTTAGAACCACGAAGGCTTTTATCCTTTGCCCTTTAATCTCGTCGGGTTTGCCTATTACCGCCGCCTCGGCGACCGCCGGATGTTCTATTAGTGCGCTTTCCACCTCGGCGGTTCCTATCCTGTGCCCGGCAACGTTTAAAACGTCGTCCGCCCTTCCGAGGATTGTTATACGCCCTTCCTCGTCTTTCGCCGCCAAGTCCTCGGGGCAGTAATAACCGGGGACTATGTTCCAATACTTGTCGTAGCGCTCCGGGTTGCCCCATACCCCCCTAAACATTGCCGGCCAAGGGTTTTTTATCACGAGCAAACCGACCTGATTGGGGGGAAGGGGTTTTCCATCCTTGTCCACCACGTCGACCTCAATCGTAAAGAAGGGTTTACCGGCATAGCCCGGCTTCGCCGGGAGGTGAGCCCAGCTTAGGATTATGTGCATACCGGTTTCCGTTTGCCACCAGGTGTCGACGATGGGACATTTCTCCCCGCCTATGACGCGGTAATACCACTCCCAAGCCTCGGGGTTGATGGGCTCCCCCACCGAACCCAAAACCCGTAGGCTCGATAGGTCGTACTTTTTGGGGTACTCCTCGCCGTAGCGCATAAACAGCCTTATGGCGGTCGGGGCGGTGTAAAAGATGTTTACCCTGTACCTCTCTATCAACCTCCACCAGATGGCGGGGTCGGGATAATTGGGAGC
>CAZNBH010000075.1:0-4656 GCA_964571355.1 uncultured Aquifex sp. | reverse complement strand
TTTTGGAGGATAGCGCTGACCTTTTTGCCGTCTTTTGTTTTACCCTCTATTAGGAGCATGGGTCTCCTTTCGACCTTTGCCCTTCCGGTGTAAACCAGCCTTCCTTCACCTTTGTAGTTGTAAACCATTACCGGAACGCCCGCCTCTATTTCGCAGAGGTATTTGGTTTTATTGTCGGGGATACGGATATACATATGTACCGCACCGGCGTTTACCCTAAAGGGTCTTGAGGCGACATAGGGGTTTTCCTCCGTCTCGGCGTGAACCAAAAACATCCCCGCCGAGGAGTTGCCCACCAGCATCCCCTCTCCCCTTTTCAAGAGGGAGGTGGTATCCACGCAAACCCTGTCCCCCAATCCCAAAGGTAGAACTTTGGTTATCTCGACCTCCACGAGGGGAAGTTTTTCGGTATACTCCTTAACGGCCGAACCCACCCTTTTAATCTCGTTTAGGTTTTGGGTTTTTAAAACAACCCCTTCCGACCCTATTTCCAATGTGGTTATGGCGGTTTTCGCCTCCTCGGCGTTTTTTACAACCATATAAACGTCTTTCTTTTGGGCGAGGATATTCTCGAGGGGAATAATAGTCCAGTCGGTGGTTTCTATTATTACAGGTATCGGGAGCTTAGCCGCAAGCTCTTCGTCCTCTTTACCCTCTATTTTTACGTAGGCTACATCGCACTCGCTTACATTATCCCCCTTTTGGGGAAAGCATAATTTCCTATCCGCTTCATCGGTGGGGGCTATTACTTCAACCTTCGCAAGTTTTTTTATTTCCTTAACCAAGGAGGGGTCTGTTACCACTATAGCATCGGCACCGCTTTCCAAAGCGGTCGTTATAGCCTTTTTATCGTAAGGCTCTGCCCAATACCAAAATTTTTTCATCAAAGGTTAGGATTTTAACCCTTTATGAAGGTACTTCTAACCGGCGTAGCCGGCTTTATAGGTTGGAAAGTAGCCCAAAATTTGTTGAAAAAGGGTTATACCGTAGTGGGAATAGACAATTTAAACGATTACTACGACCCGAAGATTAAACTTTGGAGATTGGGGACCTTAAAAGGGTTCGATAACTTTTCATTCCACCGATTGGATATAGAAAACTTTGACGCCCTAAGGGTGTTATTTGAAACAAAAGGTTCTTTTGATGCAGTTATAAACCTCGCCGCCCGTGCTGGGGTCAGGTATTCTATTAAAAACCCATTTGTGTACTTTACCACCAACGCCAACGGGACATTAAACCTGTTGGAACTTTCAAAGGATTTCGGGGTTAAGAAATTTGTCCTCGCTTCGACATCCTCCCTATACGCCGGACAACCGATGCCCTTTAAGGAAACCCTTCCTGTAAACACTCCCATATCCCCCTATGCGGCTTCGAAGAAGGCGGCGGAGGTTACCTGTTACACCTATCATTACCTTTACGGTATAGATGTCTCTATAGTCCGTTACTTCACCGTTTATGGACCCGCGGGTAGACCCGATATGTCGATATTCCGCTTTATCTATTGGATTATGAAAGGTGAACCTATAGAGGTTTTTGGGGATGGCAGTCAGAGCAGGGACTTTACCTACGTCGACGACATAGCAGAGGGAACAATAAGGGCTTTAAAACCGTTGGGTTATGAAATTATCAACCTCGGGGGAAACAACCCCTACAAACTCATCGAGGTAATCCGTTTAATAGAGAAGTACACCGGAAAGGAGGCGAAAATCGTTTTCAAAGATTTTCACAAGGCGGATTTAAAGGCGACCTGGGCGGATATAACCAAAGCAAAAAAACTCCTCGGTTGGGAACCGAAAATAAACCTCGAAGAGGGAATAAAAAGAACGGTTGAATGGTTTAAAGAAAACTGGGATTGGGTGAAGGATATAGAGCTCCCCTAAAGACCGTAAACCAATAGATGTTTTAAAAAGGTAAAAACGTCCTTAACGGCATAAACGCGGGGAATTTTTAACCTTTCCACTTCGGGGGTTACATTTCTTTTTTCCACCGTAAAGGCGTAACCGTAGTATTTCCCCACGAGGGGGAGCAAGTTTTCCGAATAGTCCCCCCAAGGGTAAGAAAAACTATCTATTTCCACACCGAGGTTTTTTTCGAGTATTTCCTTTGAGAGTTTTAAGTCCTCCTCTACCCTTTTTTGGTATTCGACAAAGGTTTCGAACTCCAAGGGATAGGGAAATCTTTCTTCCAGTTCCTTTTTGAGTTTTTCCTTCCATTTCCCCTTTTTTGGGAAGCTCTCGCAAAATTCGAGGACTTCGCTCTTTATCCTTCCTACGGGATGGGTTAGGTCGCTTTTTCTTTCAAAAATGGGGAAGCCCGCCTTCGGCGGGGAGTAAATTTTCCACAGGCTGTAAATCCTATCGATGTTCTTCTCATCCACAAAATCGGTAATCCTCGGTGAAATAAAACCCTGGGTGTGGGACATACCGTGAGAGCCAAAGCTAAAAACATCGGACATTTTTCGGAGTTCTTCCCACGATAGAAATTCTTCGCTTTCCCCTTTGAGGAAGAATTCTTTTTGTGCCACCCACATGGGTTGGGGTTTGAAGAGTTCCTCAAGGGGGATTTTCCCTTTCCAATAATCTTCCAAGGTGGGGCGAACGGTAGCTTTTTTTAGAATCCTTGAAGGGGTGACGAATAAGTGAGCTTTTAATCCGTATTTTTTCAACAGGGGATAAGCATAAACAAAGTTATCAACATACCCATCGTCAAAGGTTATAAAAATCGCCCTTTTTTTGGGGATATAGTCCCCTTGGAGGAAAGCTTTAAATTGTTCCCAACTCAGGACTTCAAAGAACCTTTTGAATATCCTTAGGTGGAATTCAAACAGGTTTAAACCTATATCGTAAGATTTCTTTGGAAGAATCCTATGATAGGTATACACAAAAACCTTTGACATTGGAGGGAAATAGATTAATAGGGTAGCGCCCCCGGCGGGATTTGAACCCGCGATCTCCGCCTTGAAAGGGCGGTGTCCTAGACCGGGCTAGACGACGGGGGCTGCTACCCGTCTTTTCATTAGAACTATTATAACTTAATCTTTATGTTGAGTCAAGTGGTGAGCCGGCCGGGAGTCGAACCCGGGACCCACGGCTTAAAAGGCCGTTGCTCTACCGACTGAGCTACCGGCTCTACCCTTAAGGAACCGTCCCGCGCTTACAGAGGTAAAAATTTACCATAGGATGGTTTAACTTAAAAATGACCTTTATTAGTAAATTGGTGGATTTCTTAAAGTGAAATTTTTTTGTAGAAATTTACCAATTTTAGTTTAGAAAAAGATTGATTTCAAAAAATGGATTGTCAAAAAAGTCGGACTATTCTATTATTTTTGTAATACCCACTTCAAAAAGGAGGGAACAAGATGGCAGGGGACTTGACACTTGTAGCCTCGTTGTCGAGGTTACAGTTCGCCACAACGGCGTACTTCCACTTTCTCTTCGTGCCGTTGACACTGGGAATTTCGCTCTTTATCGCCATCCTGATGACCACCTACCTGGTCACCGGTAAGCAGATTTACCGTGAAATGGCACGGTTTTGGACCAAGCTCTTCGCTATTAACTTCGCAATGGGAGTTGCCACCGGTATCACCCACGAATTTGAATTCGGAACCAACTGGGCGGTTTACTCCCGTTATGTCGGGGACATTTTCGGAGCACCCCTCGCAATCGAGGCATTATTCGCATTTTTCTTGGAATCGTCGTTCATCGGTATGCTCGTATTCGGTTGGAACAGGGTTAACGACGTAGTAATGACGTTGGTCGCATGGGCTGTAGCCTTCGGAACCAACCTATCGGCACTATGGATTCTAATTGCAAACGGATGGATGCAACACCCCGTTGGTGGTATCTTAAAAGCCGGAACTTGGGTTGGTGGAATAAGGGCAGAGCTTTACGACTTCACCGAGGTGGTATTCTCTCCTGTAGCCGACGTCAAGTTCATGCACACCATGACCGCGGGAATGATTGTTGCCGCAATGTTTGTTCTCGGTATCAGCGCCTATCACCTATTGAGGAAGCAACACGTTGATTTCTTCAAACGCTCCGCATTGGCCGCCGCAATTTATGGAATGATAGCCTCGGTTTCCGAGGTTATGATTGGTGACATCCACGCCCACGAAGTTGCCAAAACCCAACCTTCCAAATTGGCGGCTATGGAAGCTATTGTTGAAAGTGAAAAGGCCGCACCCATTCTATTGGCCGCATGGGTAACCCAAGATGAAAACGGAAAATATGAGTACGCCTTTAAACTACCACTACCCGTACCCGGTATCTTGAGCTTCTTGGCATACCACGATTTTAACGCCCAAGTACCCGGTCTAAACGATGTTCAAAAGTACATGGAGAAAAACTTTGAAAACGCCGAAAAGCAATATCCTGCACTGGCCGAAATTATTGAAAATAACGTAAAACTAAACGGGCAATGGCCTTCCTTTATACCGCCGGTTAACATCGTTTACTGGGCATTCCACATAATGGTATACCTAGGATTCCTATTCGTGTTCATATTCACCGTAGCCTTCTACTACGCCAAAAAAGGTATCCTCGAGGAAAAACCTTGGATTCTCAAAGTGGCACTCTACAGCATACCTCTACCCTATATTGCAAGCTTGCTCGGTTGGGCTACCGCAGAGGTTGGTCGTCAGCCTTGGGTTGTATATCC
>CAZNBH010000074.1:0-4690 GCA_964571355.1 uncultured Aquifex sp. | reverse complement strand
AAGATGGAAAACCTTACGAGGAAAAGGTTAAAAACCTATTAACCTCAAAGGGTTTTAAAGTAATTGCGGAAAATTTCCGCTCGAGGTGGGGTGAAATAGATTTAATAGCCTTAAAAGGGAAAAGGCTTTTTGTTATAGAGGTAAAAGGTGGTAAAGAGTTGAAAAACCTTTACGAGAGAATAGATTGCAAAAAAATCCAACGACTGGTAAAAACTTTTTACCATTTCCTCTTTAGGAATCCTGATTATGAGCATTTTGAACCCGTTTGGGTAGGGGTTTTTATTGACGATAAGGGAAAATTGGATTTTGTTCCCCTTAGGGTGGACGGCTGTTTGGAAAACCTTTATTAGGATTGTTAATTATGTTTAACCGATTGGTTGTAGGTTTCGACGGGAGTAAATCCTCCTTTGTGGCGGCTAATTACGCTTTCGACTTGGGGGCTAAGTTCGGTATCCCCGTAATAGGGATTTATGTAATAGACAAACGTTTATTGGACGAGACTTTGCTCGAAGACCTCGCCGGGATTTTGGGGTTTACCTTTTACCTCGGTATTTCCCAAAGGGTAAAGGAGGCTTTGGAGAAAAAAGCCGACGTCCTCTTTCAGGAGTTTGCCGAGCTCGGTAGGCAAAAAGGTGCTAAGGTTTCCCTCGTTCAGGTCGAGGGCATACCCTACGAGGAGATAGCGAAGGAAGCGGACCCGGATGATTTAATCTTTATAGGTCACAAGGGAAGCGAACTTATCAAGGGGTTTATGATAGGGTCGACGGCGGAACGGGTTATAAGGAAGGCGCCTTGTCCGGTCTTTGTAGCGCGGGATAACTACAAGCCTATTAAGAGGGTCGGTATAGCCTTCGACGGCTCGGAGGTCGCAAAAAAGGCTTTAAAGGTGGGGAGCGACCTCGCAAAGGGCTACGGGGCATCGCTGGAGGTCATTTTTGTCGAGCCGAGCGAGAACTTCCCCGAAGGGCTTATAGACAGAATAAAAGCCGAAGCCGATAGGGTTCTCGAGGAGGAAAAGGTCGATTACACCTTTACCCTGCTTAGGGGCTTTCCAGAGGAAAAGCTCGTCGAGTATCAGGAGCACGGGAACGTGGACCTGCTGGTGATGGGGGCTTTTGGAACAAAACCCCTAAAGGAAATACTGCTCGGTAGTGTAGCCTACTACGTTATGCACAACGCCACGGGTCCCGTGGTGTTCGTTAAATGACGGCTAAAGGTATACCCTTTTAACCCTTTTCCCTATTCGGGTCATTATTTCGTAGGGGATAGTCCCGCAAAGGTTGGATAGGTCGGAAAACTTCCTAAAGGGGTTAACTATTTCAACCCACTCCCCGACAAGGGGTTTTGTATTCCCAAAATCCACAACGGTTAAGTCCATCGTTATATTCCCCACCACGGGGAACTCCCTATTTTTGTAAAAAACCTTTAGGCGGTTGGAAAGGCATCGGGGCAACCCGTCGGCGTAACCGAAGGGTATAATCCCCACGTAGGAATTCCTTTTCAACCTATACCTGCAACCGTAAGATATACAAGAACCCCGCGGGAGTTTTTTAACCTCGAGGATTTTGCTCCTTATAAGGGAGGGAAACTTTAAATGGAGTTTCCCCTTGAGGGTTTTGGAACCGTATTCCCCGTAGAGGGAAAGCCCCACCCTTACCAAATTCGCAAAGGGGATTTTGTACCTTAACCCCGCACTGTTTTGGAGGTGGATGTATTTAACCTTTAGTGGTTTTATAAGCCTTTTAAATACCTTTATCTGTTTTAGCGTAAAAGCCCTATCCAAATCGGCGGAGGGAAAATGGGTCATAACACCCTCGGGGGGAAAAATTTTTAAAAGTCCGTAAGGGGGTCTTCTAAAACCGAGCCTCCCCATACCGGTGTCGATGTTTAGATGGTAGGGGATTTTTTTTCTTACCACCTCGAGGAGTTGGCGTTTGTTGGAAACCACGGGGGTGAGTTGGTACTTTTCCACCAAGGGGAGTTCCTCCCTTAAAAACCCCGATAGGAGGAGGATAGGTTTTTTTATTCCCCCTTTGCGGAGTTCTACACCCTCCCACGGAGTGGATACGGCGAAAAATTTAACCTCGTTAAGCTTTTCCAAAACGGAGGCTATCGGCAGTGCGCCGTGTCCATAGGCGTTAGCCTTTACCACGGCTATTAGGGGTTTCCCCGCGAAGCGGGCAATTTCTTTTGCGTTAAAAGCTATAACCTCGGTATCTATTTCCCAAACGGAGCGGGGGGTCATTTCAAAGGAGACCATTTTCTTTGAAGGAGAAAAAGCCACCTTCGCCGAGGATTACGTGGTCCAAAAGCTCCAACCCGAGGATTTCTGCACCTTCCCTTACCCTCTTTGTAAATTCCCTATCCTCATAGGAGGGGTTGCAATCCCCCTGCGGGTGGTTGTGGACGAGGATAAAAAAGTACCCCCCACGGGTGAGAACGGGCTGGAATATCTCCCTCAAAGGTGCGTAAACGGTGTTTATACTCCCCAACGCCACGAGGTCTATTCCCAAAAGTTTTTGACCCAACGAGAGGGTTAGAACGAAGAGGTGTTCCTTTTCACCCTTTAGGAGGGGTTTTACAAGCTCGGCAACCTGTTGGGGTGAGGTAATCTTTCTACCGCTCCCGTTTTTGTTCCTCCTGCAGAGTTCCAAAACCGCCTTTACGGTGAGGGCTTTAATCTTTCCCACCCCGGGGATTTTGGAAAGTTCGTCTATCCCCATTTGGGAGAGTTTCTCAAAACCTATTTCCCCCAAGCGGTTCGCTATGTCCAAAACGCTAACCTTTTTGGTTCCGCTCCCCAATATTACCGCCCAGAGTTCCTCTTCGGTGAGTTTTTCCTCCCCGAGGTTTAACATTTTTTCCCGCGGTAGGAGGTTTTTGGGGAGTTCCTTTAAGGGTTTGGAATCGGGTTTGTATTCCATTTAAGGATAAATTTTTTCCTTGATGCGCTTAGGTGTAAACATAGACCACGTTGCCACCGTTAGGAACGCGAGGAGAACTTTCGAACCCGACCCCCTATACGCCGCGATTATAGCCCAAATGGCGGGGGCGGACCAGATAACCCTCCACGTAAGGGAGGATAGGAGGCACGTAAACGAGGACGACCTTAGGAGGATTGTTGAAAATGTCCATATACCGGTAAACCTCGAAATGGCACCCACCGAGGAAATGAGAAACATAGCCTTAACTTACAAACCGAACAGGGTAACCCTTGTCCCCGAAAGGAGGGAGGAAATCACCACCGAAGGTGGTCTCGATGTGCTTTCCCTAAAGGGGTATTTAAAGGAATTTATAAAACCTTTAAAGGAGGCGGGTATAGAGGTATCCCTCTTTATAGATGCCGAGATTGAACAGATTAAAGCCTCCGTCGAGGTGGGAGCTGATGCAATAGAGCTGCACACGGGGCCTTACGCCGAAGCTTGGAACCGCTTCGAATGGGACAAGGTAAAGGAAGAGTTAAAGAGGCTCGAAATGGTGGCAAAGTTTGCCAAAAGCTTGGGCTTAAGGGTTTACGCGGGACACGGACTAACCTACCACAACGTAAAACCTATAACCGAAATAAAGGAAATAGAGGAGTTAAATATCGGTCACTCCATAGTTGCAAATGCGGTTCTTTTCGGCTTTGAAAGGGCTGTAAAAGAGATGCTCAACCTATTAAAAGGTTAATAAACCTTTTTGACCATAAATAATTTTTCACCTTTTCTCTCCAAAACTACCTTGAAATTCTTTGCGAGGGGATACTTGCTGAAAACAAGGATTTCCTCCTCCCTGCCATCCTCTAATTCCACGTAGGCTTCGTACAAATACTCATCCCAAGGTTTTACTTTCTTGATTTTTGCCTTAATTATTTTGTTTTTCTTTGCTATTACAAGCAATATTGTCAAAATTAGGGCTATTGCAGCCAAAGTTATCACCACTTCCATCGGAAAGGGAAAATTTAAAAGTAACGCTTAGCTGGCGGAAAGAATTTTTATTAGAAAATGATTTGCAAAAAGTTTGAACGCAATCAAAAAATGAAGATTGCTTTAAATACCCAAAAGTTTTTCTAAATCCTTGTTGTCCAATAATCCCCTCCGTAAAACGGCGACTTCTTTCCCTTTTAGGTCCACCAAAGCGGATGGATTTCCCTTTAGAGTTCCACCGTTGTAGTAAATGGAAACCCCATTCCCAAAATAGTTAAAGGCTTGAAATACATCCTTTGCGGGGGGGAAACCCTCCCAATTCGCACTGGGGGCTACTATCGGTTTTTTCAACCCCCGAAGGAATTCTTTAATAAAACCGTCCTTTACGAGTCTAAAGGCAATTTTTCCACTACCTCGGGAAATCCAATCGAAGTTTTCAACCTCCAAAAGTACCGAAATAGGTTTTTTGTAAAAAAATAGCTTTTCCGCTATAGGTGGGATTTTCTTTATTCCGAAAAAATCCCTTAGTTGGTTGAGGTTTTCAATCAACACTATAAGGGGTTTTTTTTTGTTTCTCCACTTTAGGGTATAGATTTTTTCCACCGCTTGGGGGTTTAAAGCGTCGGCGCAAATCCCGTAAAGGGTATCGGTTGGTAATACCCCTATGTGTCCTTTTTTCAAAAGTTCCACCCCCAAAGGGATAAAATCCTTCTCGGCGGGAACTATCCGCATTAGGGTTTTAAAATTTAATAATCGGAATGCTAAAAAAATTATTGCTCGTTGCA
>CAZNBH010000073.1:0-4709 GCA_964571355.1 uncultured Aquifex sp. | reverse complement strand
TCCATTAGGACTTAATCTTTTTAATCCTCTCGTCGGGGGAAACTATTTTGGTAATTTTTACCCCAAAGCGGTCGTTTACGACGACCAACTCCCCTTCGGCGATTTTTTTGCCGTTCACCTTTATATCCACCGGGTCGGAAAGCATTTTGTCGAGGACTATTACCGAAGTCGGCTTCAGGGAGAACAACTCCTCGAGGCTTATCCTCTTCGAGCCAACCTCAACGCTCACCTCGAGGGGGATATTTAACAGGGCGAGCAAAACCTCGTCGGGTGGTTCTTCCATATGCTCCTCACCCTCTTGGGGTGTGCTTAAATTCTCACTTACCGGTTCCCAATTGGTGGGATTGCTTTCCCCCTCGCCGCTTTGGGGATTATTTTGATTTTGCCCCTGTTGTCTCTTTTTTAGTTCCTCTTCCCACTTTTTTTCGAGTTCATCCATATTTGCACTCATTTGGAAACCATTTTAAAAATTACTTGCCCCGCTTCGCGGGGGGAAATATTTAGGCATTCGTAATTTTTCGGGCAATCTCCCTTGCCGTGGATATCGCAGGGTGAACAGGGTAGGTCTTTCGAAATAACTACCCCCTCGTCGGGGTAGGGTGCAAATCCAAAACAGGGATGGGTTCCTCCGAAAAAGACCGCAACCTTGGTTCCCACGGCGCGAGCCATGTGGGTAGCCCCGCTGTCGTTCCCAATAAAGAGCTTAGCACCCCTCAAAACCCTAAGGCTTTCCAACAAAGATAGCCTCCCCGCTAGGTTTACGACGTTCTTCCAATCCTTCGAGCGTTCGTAGTCCTTTTTATCCCCCACGAGGACGACCTTAAAATCCCTCGAAAGGAGCTTTGCGAGTTCCTCAAAGTGGGGATATTCCTTTTTCCTATACCTCGCACCGATACCTAAAACCACGTATTCACCCCTTCGGAGGTCGAGTTTTTTTAAGAACTCCTCCGTGCGGTTTTCGTCCAAAACGATACGGGGACGGGGATTTTTCACCTCCACCCCGAGGGGTTTTAAAGCCTTTGCGTAAAGTTCTAAAACATTTCTTCCCCTTTCCTTTAGGCTATTTGCCAACCCCAAGCGGTTTAAAAAAACGCAAACCCTCCTAAAGAGGGAACGCTTTTTATAGGAACTCTTAATTTCCGCCCTTAGGAGGGTTTTCAATAAGAAACTCTTGGGGTTTTTGTGCAAATCTACAACCGCAAAGGGGTTTAGGTTGTTGAGTTCCCTTGCGAGGTTCGAAATACCCTTCAAACTCCGTAAGGCATTTTTTTCAACCTCCACAACCCTTACGCGGGGGTCCTCCTTAAAGAGTTCCCCGTAAGGTTTGAAGGTTATTAAGTAGACCTCGTAGTTGTTTTTATAGAGTTCCCCAAGGAGGGAGGAGGTTAAAACGACATCCCCCAAGGAGGAAAATCGGATTAAAAGAACCTTTTTGGTCATCTATTGGGTTTTTCCGCCGAAGGTTTTTATAAAGTTGTCGATTTGTTCCCTGTTGCCGACCACGATTAGGATGTCCCCCTTTTGGAAGCGGAAGTTTTTCGGGTCGGGTGCGGGTATCATCTCGTCGTTTCTTACCACACCGAGGACGATAACCCCGGTTTTTTTCCTAACGTCGGCTTCGGCGAGGGTTTTCCCTATGAGGGAGCTATCCTCGGGGAGTTCAACCCATTCCATAACGAGCTGTTTGAGGATGAGCTCCATCTTGTCGCCCGCAACCGGCTGATAGAAAGCTCCCGCCAAAACCATACCCATCTCGCGGGCTTCCTGGTCGGTTAGGGTTACGGTGCACTCCACATCCCCGTCCTCGTCGAGGACGTATATCTCCCTCTTACCCGAGTGGTGGATAATTATCGAGACGATTTGTCCCGAAGAGAGTTTTATCGAAAAACGCTTCCCTATACCGGGAAGTTCGGTCTGTTTAAAAAATTCCATAAGGGGTTATATTAGATTTGCCAAGTTTAACCTTCAAGGGTTTCGGTCGACTTTTGAATATCCTAAATAAGTTTTGACCGAGAACAACAAAGGGAGGAAAACATGAAAGTAGACCTAAAAGAGGACAAAGGTTTGTATAGGGAATTAACCCTCGAGGTGGAAGGTGGAGAAGTTCAAAAAATCCTCGACGAGATTTACCAATATCTCAACTATACCGCCAACATTCCCGGTTTTAGGAAGGGGAAAATACCCCGCAAAGTTTTGAAAAAAAGGTTTAAAAACTTCATAGAGGAACAGGTAGCAACCAAAATTTTGAACGAAAAACTCGAAGAGGCTCTAAATCAAGCCGGTGTTAAGCCGGTAGCCGATGTTTTCCTAACCGATGTAAAACTCGACGAGGAAACCCCTAAGGTTGTAATCGTCGTCAAGTTCGAAGTTCCCCCCGAATTCGAGGTAAAAAAACCCGAAGATATAACGGTGGAAATTCCCAAAACCGAATTTTCGGAGGAGCAAGTCGAAAGATACATAGAGGACTTGAGAAACCAAAACGCCGAGTGGAAGGAGGTTGATAGGGAGATTAAAGAGGGGGATTTGGTCGAGGTCGAATACGAAATTACCGACGTTGAAAGCGGGGAAACCGAAAAGGGTGAAACCTCCGCGGTAATAGGCGAGGGGCTCTTTAGAAAGGAAATAGAGGAAGCCCTAAAGGGGAAAAAAGCCGGTGAAGAAATAGAGCTAAAGGAGCTCCCCATCTACGACCAAGAGGGTAAGGAAATAGGAAAGGTAAACATCAAGTTAAAAATCAAGTCGGTTAAAGAAAAAGTCCTCCCCGAGCTCAACGACGAGTTTGCCAAAAAACTCGGTTTGGGCGAAACCTGGGAAGAAGCCCGTAAGAAGATAGAGGAACAGCTAAGGGAAAGCTTCGAAAAGGCTAAAGAAGACCTCAAAAAGGAAAAACTCGTTCAAAAACTCGTAGAGGAGCACAAAATAGAAATTCCCGAAACCCTCGTGAGGAAGGAGTTAAATGTTCTTGTCGACCAAAGGGTAAGACAACTCGAAGCCCTCGGAATTAATCCCAAGCAGATAAACCAACAGCAACTGGTAAACGAGCTATTGCCGGTTGCCATTTTCAACGTTGCCAGCAGGCTAATACTCGATAAATACGCCGACCTGTTGGAGGTTAAGGTTTCCGATGAAGAGGTGGAAAAGGAACTCGAAAATATGGCGAAGTCTTTCAACGTAAACGTCGAGGAGCTAAAACTCTACGCCAAACAGCAGGGACTCTACGAGACCATTAAAGCCGACCTAAGGAGGAACAAAGCCTTAGAAGAGCTCACCAAAAAGGTTAAATTTGTAGAGGTAGAACCCAAAGAGGAACAAAAAGAGGAAAACAAACCCTCCGAGGGTGAAAATAAGGAACAACCCCAAGAGGGTTAATTTTTTCCTCTTCTTAAACTATCTCCTGTAGGAAAACGTATTCGTGCCTTTGGGGACCCGTTGAGAGCATAACTATAGGTACACCTATGTAGTTTTCTATAAACTCGAGGTACTTCCTCGCATTTTTGGGGAGTTTTGAAATATCGGTAAGCCCTTGGGTGCTCTCCTTCCAACCGGGTAGGGTTTCGTAGATGGGTTTACAGTTCTCGAGAACCTCCAACGAAGCGGGAAACTCTTTGTAGATTTTTCCTTTGTATTCATAGGCTACGCAAACCTTGATTTCGGGATAGCCGTCCAAAACGTCGAGCTTCGTCAAAATTATCCCGTCGAGGGCGTTTACATCGACGGCATGCTTTAGGGCTACCAAATCGAGCCATCCGACCCTACGGGGACGCCCGGTGGTTGCCCCGTATTCGCCACCTTTTTCCCTCAACCTTTCCGCTTCCTCCCCGTGGATTTCGGTCGGGAAGGGTCCACCTCCAACACGGGTTAGGTAAGCCTTCGCCACCCCGTAGATTTTGGCATCCTTAAAGTATTTGGGGGACAGACCGGTTCCATTTGCCAATCCCAAAGCCGAGGAATTGGATGAAGTCACGTAGGGGTATGTTCCCATATCTATATCGAGCAAAGTCCCCTGCGCCCCCTCGAATATAACGCTTTTCTTATTTTCCCTTAAAAACTTAGCGGTATCGGTAACCCTATCCTTTAAAACCTCGAAGGGTTTTATAACCTCTTCCTCTATGTAGCGGGTATCTATTTCGAACTTTTCCCCGAAAACCTTTTCCGCCAAGTCCTTAACCAGTTCGATGTTTTCCTCCACCTTTTTTTCGAAAACCCTTTGGTCGAAGAGGTCGGCGATGCGGATACCCTTCCTCATAAACTTGAACATGTAGGCGGGTCCTATACCCCTCAAGGTGGTTCCCACCCCGTTTTTTCTCTCGAGTAGCTTGTCGAGGAGCTTGTGATAGGGCATTACAACGTGGGCGCGGTCGCTGATGTAGAGCTTGTCCAAAATTTTGTTGCCTTTGCCCTCTATATCGTCTATTTCCTCCTTAAGGGCTTTTAGGTCTACCACCATTCCCTGCGCTATTACCCCTATATTGTGGGGGTGGAGAATGCCGGTTGGGAGGAGGTGCATAATGTATTTAACGCCGTTTATAACCACCGTATGTCCGGCGTTGGAACCTCCCTGATATCTAACCGAAACGTCGAAATGCTCCGAAAGGAGGTCTACTATCTTTCCCTTACCCTCGTCCCCCCATTGGGCACCGAGTATGACCAACTTATTAGGCATACCAAAGGGTTTAGATTATTGTATAAAGGAAAATCGATTTCAATAA
>CAZNBH010000072.1:0-4713 GCA_964571355.1 uncultured Aquifex sp. | reverse complement strand
TTATGAGTTTTTTTGAAACCCTTGTTTCCTATTTGGGGTCTCTTTCCCCCTTTGATTTGTATACCCCGCTGGTTTATTTGATTTTGTTTTTTATTTCCACGGTTCTTATAAAGTTTCTTGGAAATAAACTTTTGGGGGAAAACAAGATAGAGAGAGCTATCCTCCACGGGGTAAACGCGTTTTTGTTCGCCCTTATAGGGATTTGGGCTTATTCGAAGATTCAGGACCCCTTGTGGAAGCTCCTTTTTAGGGATTTATCCCTTTCGGTTACCGCCTCCGCCTTTGCCCTATCGGTGTTTTCAATCTCCAACGTTGGTAGATTTTTGAAATTTTTAACCTTTTTCGGGTTGATTTTTTCGGTTGTTTCCGAAATTTGGATATTTTTCACCACAAACCTCACCGTGGCAACCGTCCTTTTTTATTTGAGGAAAATCCTCATTCTGTTATCGGTTTTTCCCATCTTTTACGGGTTGGTGGATTTGATTTCACCCAAAAAGTTTAAAAAAATTTTAAAAACAATCCTCGTTTTGGTATTTGTAGTTATCGGTATCCTTTGGGAGTTGAAGCTTATAAAGTTCGATACAAAAGCCTTTATAGGTATCGGTTTTTTGACCCTTTTGAGTTTGTTTTTCGTTTGGTATTTAACCCAAGGGGTTATAAGGTTGAAATTGGTACTCCAAAGGTTACAACTCCCCGATGAGGATTTAACCCAAACGGTGGAGTATTCGACAAAGTTCCTCACGGTGGTTTACATAATCGTCCTTTGGGAAATCCTCATAAGGTTCTTTAACTTCCACTACCTCCCCCAAAAGTTGGACGAGGTTACCATAGTGGACACCGATTTGGTGAGGATTTCCCTTTACAACCTCTTCGGGGCTTTCTTTCTGTTTTTAGCCCTCTATTACGGGATTAATGTCCTCAAAAAGGTTGTAAAACTCATTTTCAAACCCCAAGAGAGGGAGGATAAAGGGGGAGCCCTCGAGGCGGTCGTTTACAACGTGGGGGTGTTAATAGCCTTTATCGCCGCCCTTGCGAAGCTCGGGCTCACCTGGAAGGTTATCCTCCCCATAGCGGGAGCCTTGGGTATAGGTTTGGGGTTCGGTTTGCAAACGATTTTGAACAACTACGTCAGCGGTTTTATTATGATGTTCAGCCGAAATATAAAGGTGGGCGATTTTGTGGAAATCCCCGGCAACGCCGGGCGTTTTATAAACAATACCGACCAAACCATTTTTGGAAGGGTGGAAAACATAAGTATCCTCACCACCCGTATAAGAACCCTCGACGGGATAGATATACTGGTGCCCAACTCTACCTTTGTGGGAAATCAAATAATCAACTACTCGTTTGGGAACCCCTACGTGAGGGTTAGGTTCCCCTTCGGGGTTTCCTATTCCTCCGACCCCCAAAGGGTTAAAGAAATCCTTTTGGAGCTCGCCTACAGGTGCCCGTGGGCTAAAAACTACTACAAACCTCCGCAGGTGTGGTTTACCGAGCTCGGCGACAGTGCGCTGATTTTTAACCTCTTCATTTGGGTCGACATAAGGGAGTTGTGGAAAAACCCCTACGCCACCATTTCAAAATCCCTCGTCGACTGGGTCTATACGAACGGATTTTTAAAACTCAAGGAGGCGGGGATAGAAATACCCTTTCCCCAAAACGATATTTGGTTTAGAAATTCCCTTAAGGTGGTGGTCGAAAGGGAGGACGGAACCCCTTTGGGGTTTCTGGAAAATACCCCCCCGAAGGGGAAAAACGAAAACAACCCCCCTAAGGGGGATAAGTGAACCTTCCGTTCCCCTTTTAGGATTGTCCTTTTTATGAAACCCGTTGAGGTTGTTATAGCCTTCGGTTGCAACATAGGGAACTGCAAAAAACAGATAAACCTCGCCTTGGAACTCCTAAGGGAGGGGGTAATCCCTAAGAGGGTTTCGAGAATTGTTAAATCCAAACCCTACGGGGTGGAAAACCAACCGGAGTTCCTCAACGGGGTCTTAATAGGTTACACTTGGCTAACCCCCTATGGTCTTTTGAAATTTTTAAAACGTATAGAGGAAAAGGTCGGTAGGAAACCCCGCTGCAGGTGGTGCGAGAGGGAAATAGACCTCGATATAGTGTATTACGGGGACTTAAAGGTCCTCTTTGAGGATTTGATAATTCCCCACCCCGATAGGTTGAACCGTTCATTCGTTATAGAACCACTTTTGGAGATAGCCCCCGATTTTGTAGACCCCCTTTTGGGAAAACCTTTGAAGTTGCTAAAAAGGTTTTGAGGTATGTTATATTAGCCTTTCCATGGACTTGGAGGACAAACAGCTCCCCCTATCTTTGGCGGAACTGCTCGAAACAGAGGACGAAAACACCATAAAGGCTTATATCCTGATAAAAGCCGACCCCAAGGAGATAGCCTCGATAATGCTCGCCCTCTCGACCTTCGAGGGGATAAAAACCGCCGACGTTGTGACGGGTCCCTACGACATCATCGTTTACGCCGAAGTTCCCGACCAATACGAACTGGGTAGGTTGGTAATAAATAAAATCCACTCCCTCGAGGGGGTGAAAGAAGCCATTACATGCGTGGTGGTAAAAATATAGTCCTCTTTCTCTCCTCCCTTCCCGTTCCCAAAACCAACCGCTACATCCGAAGGAGGAATGGGAAGGTTTTCAAATCCCCTCGGGTAATCCTTTGGGAAGCCCGAGCCCTTTGGGAGATAAAAAACCAATACGGGGGAGAGGTTTTAAGCAATCCCCTCAAGGTGGAGGTTTACTTTTTCCTCCCCGACGGGAGGAAGAGGGACATCGACAACATGTTGAAAACCCTTTGGGACGTCCTCCAAAAGGCGGGTGTAATAGAGGACGACAACCTCATAAGGGAAACGAAAACGGTAAAACTCAAAGGGAGAAAAACCCACGGAACCGTTATAGTGATAAAACCCTTCTCCACCCCCAAGGGGGTTTCGAAATTGGAAAAACTCCTCGAGGAGTTTAAAAGGAACTTGGAAACCTAAAGGGGAAAGGTGAGTTATTTGGAAACCTTTTGGGGTTCGGTTTTCCTCTGTTCCTTTTTGGGGTGGTATTTACCCTCTATAACCTCGATGGCGACGTCGAGCTGTTTGTCGTATTTGCGTAGCAGCACCACCTCGTTGTAGCCGATGTTTTCCTTTATCCGCTTTTGCCTGATAGCCTCGTAGAGCTTTTTCCACTCGTCGTTTGTCATCTTTACGACTATGTCGGGTTTTATGCCCTTTTTATCGAGCATTCGCCCCTTCGGGGTGTAGTAAAAGGCGGTGGTAATTTTTACCGCCCCGTATTTTCCGTTTTCTAGGGGGATTAGGTTTTGCACCCTGAACTTACCGAAGGTCTTTTCCCCGACCAAAATAGCCCGCTTGTAGTCCTGCAGGCAACCGCTCACGATTTCGGAAGCCGATGCGGTTCCCCTGTTTACGAGGATAACCACCTTCGTATCCTCGGGAACGAGGGCGGGGTGCTTGGTTTTGTAGGTCTCCTCTCCAATCCTACCCTTTATCGAGACTACAACCTTGCCTTTGGGGAGGAATAGGTCGGCAACCGCCACCGCCTGGTCGAGCAACCCGCCGGGGTTGTTCCTTAGGTCGATAATGAGCCCCTTTACGTGCTTTGCAAGGACTTCCTCGAGGGCTTTTTTTAGCTCCTCGGCGGTGTTTGGTTGGAACTGGACTATCTTTATATAGCCTATATGTTCGGGCTCTATTATCGTCCACTTAACCGGGTTTATATGGATGATAGCCCTGACGATTTTGACCTTAAAGGTTTTCTTGGTTTCGGGGCGGTAAATGGTTAGCTCTACGGGGGTTCCCGGCTTTCCCCTAATCAGCTTTACCACGTCGATAATCGACATTCCGTAGGTATCCTTTCCGTTTATCTCGACGATGATATCCCCCGCCCTAAGTCCCGCTTTGTAGGCGGGTGTTCCCTCTATAGGGGCGACCACTATAGGTCTACCCTTCTCTATAGAGATTTCTATCCCTATCCCTCCGAATTCCCCGTAGGTATCCTCCTGGAATTCCTTTAGCTCCTCACGGGTGAAGTATTCGCTGTAGGGGTCGAGCTTTTCGAGCATTCCTTTGGCGGCGTTGATTAGAAGCTGTTTGGGGGTAACCGGTTCAACATAGTAGTTTTTAGCGATGAGGTAGACCTCGGAAAAAATCTTGAACCAAAGGTATTCGTTGTTTGCGTCGGGGTCTTTTTTTTCACCTTGGGAGGAAAAAATAAGTGCTGGAGCCGAAAAGAGGAGCAAAAAACCTTTGAAAATCCTCATGGGGTTTTTATGGTAAAAGGTTAAACCTTAATGCGTTGGTCGAGAGCCTTTATTCCCACTTTAAAGGAAGCCCCTTCCGATGCGGTAGCACCTTCCCACGCCCTGCTCGTAAGGGGTGGTTTTATAAGGCAGGTCGCGGCGGGGGTTTACGAATTTCTCCCGTTAGGGCTTAAGGTTTTAAAAAAAATAGAGAATATCGTCCGCGACGAGATGAACAAAGCGGGGGCGCAGGAGGTTCTGCTCACTGTTTTAAACCCCCGCGAACTTTGGGAGGAAACCGGTAGGTGGGAACTTTACGGGGAGGAACTTTTTAAGTTAAAGGACCGCCACGGGAGGGATTTCTGCTTGGGTCCCACCCACGAGGAGGAAATTACCGACCTCGTCCGCAAAGAGGTTAAATCCTACAAGGACCTACC
>CAZNBH010000071.1:0-4739 GCA_964571355.1 uncultured Aquifex sp. | reverse complement strand
GCCGCCGACGACGGTGTAATGCCCCAAACGATAGAGGCTATAAACCACGCCAAAGATGCCGGTATTCCCATAATAGTAGCGGTAAACAAAATAGACCTACCTCAAGCCAATCCCGATAAGGTTTTAAGGGAACTTTCCGAACACGGTCTTATTCCCGAAGAGTGGGGTGGGGATACCCCAGTGGTCAAAGTTTCGGCAAAAACCGGTGAGGGTATAGACGAACTCCTCGAGATGATAACCCTCGTTGCAGAGCTTGAAGAGTTAAAGGCTAACCCCAAAGGAAAAACCAAAGCGGTAATTATAGAAACCAAACTAGACCCCAAAAGGGGACCCGTGGCCACCGCAATAGTCCAAAACGGAACGCTGAAAATAGGGGATATCTTCGTAGCCGGTGCCACCCACGGTCGCGTTAGGGCTATGATAGATGACAAAGGTAGGAGGCTTAGGGAAGCCCCTCCCGGCACACCGGTGGAAATTTTGGGTTTTGAAGAGTTGCCCGAACCGGGTGATATCCTAATAGTGGTTCCCGACGAAAAAACGGCAAAAACCCTCGCGGAGCAGAGAAAACGTCAAAAAGAACAGGAAAAATTAAAGGGAACGGCACTTAAGTTGGAAGATATTTACGAAAAAATCCAAAGCGGGGAACTAAAGGAGCTAAAGATAATCCTAAAGGCGGACACAATAGGTTCAATAGAAGCCCTCAAAAAGGCTCTGGAAGATTTATCCACCAAAAAGGTAAAGGTTTCGATAATCCACTCCGGGGTCGGTGCTATCAGCGAGAGCGATATTATGCTTGCAAAGGCCTCGGGGGCTATAGTAATCGGTTTTAACACCCGTCCCAACCCCGCCGCGAGGAAGCTCCTCGAAGAGGAAAAGGTGGACGTTAGAACCTACGGGGTTATCTACGACGCCGTCGAGGATGTGAAAAAAGCCCTCGAAGGACTATTGGAACCCGAAAAGGTCGAAGAGATTTTGGGACAGGCGGAGGTCAGGGCTACTTTCAAAATCAAAAAGGTTGGAACCGTCGCCGGTTGTTACGTATTGGACGGGAAACTGGTAAGAGGTGCAAAGGCAAGACTTATCAGGGAAGGTGTGGTGGTCTACGACGGCGAAATAGAAAGTTTGAAAAGGTTTAAAGAAGACGTTAAAGAGGTGGCAAAAGGCTTCGAATGCGGTGTAAAACTAAAAGATTTCAACGATATAAAGGTGGGCGACATTATAGAGTGCTATCAAATCAAATATGTAAAACCCACATTGGACTCCGTTAAGGAATCTTAGGCGTTAAAATTTTTCCGAATATGCAAAGACTTTACTACCATCTCCTGTTTTCCCTCTTAATCACCTTGGGAGCTTTATGGGTTGTAATATCAAAACCGGTAAATTTCGGATTGGACCTAAAAGGTGGAATAGAGGTTATTCTTTATCCCGAGATAGATAAAGCCCTTAAACTTCAATACGAAAAATACGCCGAAAGTATAGTTTCTATTTTGGAAAAAAACGGCTTTGCGGTATTGGATTACAAAGTTTCCCCCAAAGGAATAGAAATAAAGTTTTTGGTAAAACCGAACGAGGAAAAGGTTTTAAAACTTATAACCCAAACGTTTGGAAACATATTTATAGTTCAATTCGAGGGTAAAACGTTAACAATCCGTTTAAAGGATAACGAAATTCGAAAATTTAAGGAAACAATTGTAGAGAAAACCATAGAGGTCTTGAGGAAAAGGGTTGACAACTTAGGGGTTTCCCAAGCAGTGGTTACCAAGTTGGGGGATAAATACATATATATCGAACTCCCCGGAGTCTTGGACATAAATAGGGCAAAGGAAATTATAGGAAAGACGGCAAAACTCGAATTCTTAGCCGTTTTGGACGTTTCCAAGGATAAAGAAAAACTCCTAGAGGAGGCCAAACAGTACAAACACGTAAAGGTTTTAAAAGGGATTGATGGTTATTACTACTTGGTGAAGTATCCACCGGTTATTACCGGTTCCGATTTAGCCGATGCTTATCCGACCACCGATAGCTATGGGAGACCGGCGGTTGGATTTACCCTATCGCCCGACGCCGCCCAAAAATTTGCCCAATTTACCCAAACCCATATCGGTAAACGAATGGCTATAGTACTCGATAACAAGGTCATTTCGGCACCCACAATCCAAGCGAGGATTTACGACAAAGGGATTATTACGGGGTTATTTACCCCTCAAGAGGTAAAAAATCTCGTGGTAGTCCTGAAAGGGGGAGCTTTACCCACCGACCTCAAAATCGAGGAAATAAGAGTTATTGGACCTATGTTGGGTAAAGAAGCAATAAAACAGGGTATTCTTGCCTTTGTAGGTGCGGTAATAGTTTTAACTTTGCTACTCGTTTGGCGCTATAAAACCGCCGGTCTTACCGCGACCTTGGCCGTTTTCCACAATGCCTTACTTCTATGGGCGGGGTTAGCCCTTTTAGGCGCAACCTTTACCTTGCCCGGCATAGCCGGGGTTATTCTAAACATGGGGATTGCGGTCGACAGTAACGTTTTAATTTTTGAAAGGGTTAAGGAGGAATTGCGAAACGGGGCAACCCTACTTAGGGCTATAGAGCTCGGTTACAAAAGGGCTCTTTCGGCAATAATCGACTCCCATATAACCCTTTTGGTTGCAGCGCTTATCCTCTCCCAATTCGATGCGGGACCCGTTAAAGGCTTCGCCGTAGTTTTGGCAATAGGAACTTTAGCTTCATTTTTCTCCAACGTTTATATGTCAAAAATACTCCTTCAATGGGCTGCTTATAAAAACCTGGTAAGGTTGAAATGAAAAAGGTGGTTATCCTTTCGGGGAAGGGAGAACTTCCCCTCCTTTTTAAGGATTTAGCCCAAAAAAAAGGCTACGAGGTCTACACCGTAGGGGTAAAGTCCATAACAGATTTTAAAACCGACTTCACCGTTCCCTTTTTAGGATTTGTGGAATTCGAAAAACTTTTAAAGGAACTCGATTACCCCTACATTACTATGTTGGGAAAGTTTGAACCGTCGCTCCTCCTCTCGGCGGGACAGGGAATTTTATTCACCTTTCGTAGATTTTTCGACAAAAACCTAAAAAGGAATCTGGAAATCTTTCAAACTCTAAGAGAAAAAATAAAAATTTTTACCCCCAAAAAGGTTATAGAAACCTATATAACCTACATGGAGGAAAAAGGTTTTAAATTTCTCCCTTCGGAGGAAATCAAACGTATAACTCAACCACTATTGGCGGAGGAAGGAATTTTAACCCGCGGGATTAATCCGGATAAAAAAACCCTCCAAGAGGGAAAAGTCTTTTTCGAATACGCCAAAAGGATTGCCGATATGGATATAGGTCAAACCCTAATTTTTAAAGAGGGGCATGTTATAGCGGTCGAGGGCTTAGAAGGAACGGATAGAACCATAAAAAGGGCGTGCAAACTGGTGGGCGAAGGTTTTTCTGTTATCAAAGTAGGGAGAACCAACCAGGATTTTAGGATAGACGTCCCAACCGTGGGGATGGAAACCTTAAACTTACTCGCAAGGTGTAAGGTTAAAGCCTTGTTCCTCGAGGCGGGAAACGTTTTTATAGTCCGCAAAGAGGAATTTTTAAAAAGGGCTACCGAAAAAGGGATAGCGGTTATAGGTTTAACTCCTCATTGGCCTTTTTAATTTTTTCTTTCATCCTTTCGCGGTAATCCTTTAGCTTTTTTTCCAGTTCGGGGTACTTTAGGGAGAGTATTTGAACGGCTAAAATGGCGGCGTTTACCCCTCCCGCTTTTCCAACCGTAGTTGTTGCAACGGGTATGCCGGGGGGCATTTGAACCATCGAGAGTAGGGCATCCAATCCTCCCATAAGGGGAGAGGTATCGAGGGGAATACCTATTACAGGTTTTAAAGTTTTCGAAGCCACTACGCCGGGTAAATGAGCCGCATACCCCGCGGCGGTTATAAATACTTCCGCATCACTTTCCTTGAGGAATTCTTCCAACCATTCGGGGGTACGATGGGCGGACAATATTTTTACCTCATAATTAACTCCGAATTCTTTTAAGGTTTTAATACAGCCTTCTATATAGGGAATATCGCTCTTACTTCCGAGAATAACGGCTACCTTTGCCATAGTCCTCCAATTTTACAAAACTTCCGTCAGGCAAAGAGAATGCCATACTTGACTTTACATTTATCTATGGATAAAATTCCATGTATTATGGAAGTGGTAAATGCTACCAACACATGGATGAGCTTATTGATAGCCTTCTTAGCTTTGGTTTTACCCGGTGTTATGGCTCTCCTATATTGGACCGTTGGCAAAGATTAAAAAATTAGACGGTTTTAACATCTTTTTGTTTTAAACATTCCTCTTTATGTATAAATACGTAAACAAAGTGCCCTATTACGCCTTTTAAGAAGAGTATCGTAAAAAATATTACCGCAAAGTACAGAGCTACCCATTGAGGTGAGTGTTCGGGTGGCGGGAATCCGTGTAACCATATCCTTCCAATTAAAGTTCCAATAAAACCTATAATTCCCAATACTGCAAATAAAGTCCAGGTTTTATAACCCTTTTTACACAAATCACCCCAGTGGAGTTTCATAAGAAGGAATATTCTTGAACAAGAAAAGAAGAGGGGATGAGAAAGGTTAGATTAGTCTTGGTCGAGGGCTTTGAGCAAACCTACGGTTAGAAAGGCTACACCAAAGAAATAAATAAGGGCAACGCCAAGCCACATGGTTCCCACCTCCTTTAATA
>CAZNBH010000070.1:0-4743 GCA_964571355.1 uncultured Aquifex sp. | reverse complement strand
TTTAAGATTTTTTCCTATGCCAACTTATGTTTTTAACGTTTCGACCTCATCCCATACCGATTTGGTGAATATAACCACCCTCGTTAAGGAGGCTGTTGAACGTTCAAGGGTTCAAGAGGGTTTATGCGTGGTTTACGTTCCCCACACTACAGCGGCGGTTTTTATAAACGAAGGTGCGGACCCCGATGTGGCGAGGGATATAGCCTATAAGCTTTCCCAACTTATAGAATGGGAAGACCCGAACTATAAACACTTAGAGGGAAATAGCGCAGCCCATATAAGGAGCGCTATCATCGGGAATTCGAGAGTAATACCGGTCGTAAATGGAAAGCTAACGCTTGGAACTTGGGAGGCGGTATTCTTAGCCGAATTCGACGGACCTAGACACAGGAAGGTTATAGTTCAAATAATTGGGGAATAACCTCAAAGGGGAGAAGATTAGGAGCATCCCTCCGAAAGGGATTTTAGTAGGTTTAAAATTTGCCTTCTTATGGTTTCCGATTGAATACTTTTGTAGTAGGTATTTAAAAGTGCCAATTCACTTTCGGGGACTTTATCGTGGTTGTTGTCGAACTCTTTTAGGAAATAATCCAACGAAACTTCCAAAGTTTCGGCTATTTTTATCAACCTATCAACGGGTATTTTCGACTTTCCCTTTTCGTAATTTTGGATTTGCTGATAGGTAACACCAACGTGTTTTGCCAAATCTTTTTGGGATAATCCTTTGGTCAAGCGGAGTTTTCTGATTTTTTCTCCTATCTGGCGGTAAATTTCCATAACGTCTTTCTTTTGCATAAAGTGAACAATAAAGTTGAAAGCGAAAAAATTTATATGAGATTTTTTGAAAAATACTTTCAAATTTCTATCTCGGCGTGGCGCGCCGCGTGACATTGAATATTAACCGCCACCGGTAGGGAGGCTATATGACAGGGGTACATCTCAACCTTTACGTCGACGGCGGTCACCCTTCCGCCGAATCCCATAGGTCCCCAACCTATTTTGTTGATTTCCTCCAAAAGTTCTTCTTCCACCTTTGCTATTAGGGGGTTTTCATGCCTTTGCCCTACGGGGCGGAGCAACGCTTTTTTAGCCAAGTAGGCGCTGTATTCGAAGTTTCCCCCTATCCCCACCCCTACGATAAAAGGAGGGCATGCGTTGGGTCCCGCCAGTTTCACCGTTTCGAGGACAAAATTTTTAACACCTTCCCAACCGTCGGCCGGTTTTAACATTGCTAAACGGGAGGTGTTCTCCGAACCTCCACCTTTGGGTGCGGCTATTATCCTTATTTTGTCGCCGGGGACTATTTCGTAGTGGATTACCGGCGGGGTGTTGTCCCCGGTGTTCTTCCTTTCAAAAACCGGGTCCCAAACCATGGAAGCCCTTAAATAGCCTTCCTTATAAGCCCTTCTAACACCTTCCTCTATAGCTTTGTTGAGGTCCCCTCCCACTATCCTAACGTCTTGACCTATTTGAACGAAAACCACCGCAACGCCGGTATCCTGACAATAGGCTACCCTCTCCTTTTTGGCAACTTCGGCGTTTTGGAGTATTAGCTTTAAAACCTCTTTACCCGCAGGGCTTTCCTCTTTTTCCAAAGCCTTTTTAAAGGCGTTTTCAACGTCTTGGGGAAGTTCGTAGTTGGCTTTCATAAAAAGCTGTTTGACCGCTTCGGTTATTTGGTCTACGTGAATTTCACGCATAGGAAACCATTATGGATTAATCCCCTCGGAGGAAAAAGGAAAGGGAATTTCCCTACTGGGAACGTCCGAATTTTTGGAAGTCCTCCGGTTTTAGGTTTTCTATCCAGCGCTTTAGTTCCTCGTCGAGGATAGGTTTTTGTTCTTCCCCTTTGGGGGGTTCCTCTTTTCTTGGTTCCTCCAAAGGTTTTTTTTCTTCCTCTTGTTCCCCCCTTTGGGCGGTCATCATAGGGGGCTCCTCGACGATTACCTTCGATTTGTCCATCACGTGCTCGGCTACAAAAATAGGGGCTCCCATTCGGAGGGCTATATTTATAGCGTCCGAGGGGCGGGCGTCTATGGTTTTAACCTCCCCTTCGGGGGTTTTTAAATAGATGGTCGCGTAATAGGTTCCCTCCTTTAGGTCGGAAATCTCTATTTTTTCAACCGAAGCGTTCAAACTTTCCAAAATATTCTTTAAAAGTTCGTAGGTAAGGGGTCTTTCAAACTCTACGTTGTTTAGAACCATCATTATTCCCGATGCCTCGGGGTGACCTATCCATATGGGGAGAACCTCTTTGGGGTTTTCCTTGTTCCTCAATACCACTATGGGGGATTGGTTAAAGGGGTCTACCGCTATTCCCCAAACTTCAACTTCATACATAGAAAACAAAATTAAGGCAAAAGGGAACCGAAAGGGTGAAAAGAATTAAAACCTTAACCTTTGTAGTTCTCTATCCCCTTTTGTACCTCTTTTAGGGCTTCCTCTTTGCCTTTGAATTCCTTAACTTTTACCCATTTGCCGGGTTCGAGTTCCTTGTAGTGTTCGAAGAAGTGCTTTATTTTGTTGAGCACCGCCTCGGGGAGGTCTTTTATGTCGTTTATACCTTTGTAGGTGGGGTCTATTTTTTCGTGGGGAACGGCTACGACCTTGGTGTCCACCCCGCTTTCATCCTCCATTTCGAGCATTCCGATAATCCTCGCCCTTATCACGCTACCCGGAGCAACCTCCCAGTCGCTCACAACCAAAACGTCTACGGGGTCGCCGTCGTCGGCTAGGGTGTTGGGGATAAAACCGTAGTTAAAGGGGTAATACATGGCGGTGTAAAGCACCCTATCGACGAAAACCGCGCCGCTCTCCTTGTCGAGCTCGTACTTAATGGGGCTCCCTTTGGGGATTTCTACGACCACGAAAACGTCCTCGGGCGGGTTTTTTCCCGCGGGGATTTTTTTGATATCCATAGAAGGAAAAAAATAACACCAAAAACCTCCCGCCGAAGGCGGGCATTTTTCCGTCATAGGAAATTTTGTTAGCAAGTGCTAAGTTAAAAGCTATGAAGGTCGCAATTCCGATTAACAGACCGAGGGAGGAGGGCGATTTAAGGGTTTCCTCCCATTTCGGTAAGGCTTACGCCTTTGCCATTTACGACACCGAAAGCGGAGAAATAAAGGTAGTTGAAAATCCCCGAAACGCGCTAAAAATCCAACACGGTGCGGGTCGGTTGATTGCCGATATGTTTGCAAAGGAGGGGGTAAACGTCCTCCTCACCAAGGAAATAGGTCACGGGGCTTTTAGACACGTAACCTCGTTGGGGATAAAAATCTACCTTATTCCCGAAAATGTGAAAACGGTAAAGGAGGCTATAAACCTCTTTGGGGAGGGAAAGCTCCAGATGCTATTGGAACCCAACGAGGGACACCATTAAAGTCTTATGGAACCCCTAAAGGTTTTTTGGGAATTTGTAAACCTCTTGCGGGAAAGGTCTAAAACGGTTCCCGTAATAGTTGAGGGAAAAAACGACGAAAAACTCCTAAAGCGGTTTGGGGTGAAGAACATCTATACCCTTTCGGGTAAAAACTACTTCGACCTCGTGGAGGGACTTCCCGAGGACGCGGAGGAGGTAATCCTCCTCACCGATGTGGACCCCCACGGGGAGCGGATTTTTAAGAAACTTTCGGGGGTTCTATCCAAATACGGCATAAAGGTGGACGGGAGTTTTAGGGAATACCTCAAAAGGTTGGGGGTTGAAGAGGTCGAACACCTCGGGGAAATCCTCTTCAATTTACCCCCTAAGGGTTAGGAGCAACACCTCCATCGCCAGTTTTGCCTTTATCCCCCTCTTTAACCCCCTTTTGGTATCGGTTAGGATTTTGGAAGCCCTTTCGAAGGTTTCCATAGGGAGTTCACCTTTCAACACCTTTTGGAGAAAAAGATTTTCGAGCAGTTCCAAAAAGGTTTCCCTCTTTTCGGTATCAAACCCTTCAAAGGTTTCCGCTATTTCGAGTATATCGGCAAAGGTGAGACTTTTTAAGTCGGAAAACCTTCCGAGGAGTTCCCCAACCTCCTCCCCGCTTAGGGATAGAAGGCTTAAACTTCCCTCCGATAGGAGCATCTCCTCGAGGGTGGAGGGAACTTTTGCATCCAACCTTTGGAGGATTTGTTTTACCTCGTCCCCCTTTAGGGGTTTGAATTCTAGCACCTGACACCTCGAGAGGATTGTGGGGAGCAACTCCCCCCTGTTGGTGGCTATGAGGATAAACACCGTCCCCTCGGGGGGTTCCTCGAGGATTTTTAGCAGCGCATTTTGAGCCTGTAGGTTCATCTTCCCCGCCTGGTCGATTATCACAACCCTATGTTTGGAAACCCCTTTTAGGGAGAGGTACTCCTTTAAATCCCTTATTTGGTCTATCTTTATCTGCGTTCCATCGGGGGGAACGAGTATTAGGTCGGGATGTTCCCCCAATAGGAACGAAAAGTGTTTTTTACCCTCCTCCTCGGTGTAATAGGCGTATTTATCCTCCTCCCCGCGGTATAAATCCTCCACGAAGCGGTCGACGAGCCTGCAATTCTTGCACTCGCCACACCCGAAGGGTTTTTCCTCCTTGCACAAAAGTCCCCTCGCAAAGGCGAGGGCTAGTTTTTTCTTACCTATACCTTCTTTGCCTATAAAGGCCAACCCCGAGGGGATACGTCCGTAGAGCTGCGCCTTTTCGAGAAATTTCTTTTCCCTTTCGTGTCCTATAACCTCGACCATACCCCGAAAAGGTAATTATTAAGGGTGTTGCC
>CAZNBH010000069.1:0-4781 GCA_964571355.1 uncultured Aquifex sp. | reverse complement strand
AAACACCTATAGAGGATGTTGTTAATCCTTTCCCTTAGGGGGTTTTCCTAAAAAATTTTCCCCTTAACGGGAATGGAAAATCGACCCTCTACCTACCTCAAGGTGGTATTTCCCAACGGTCGTTCCGAAATCTACCGATTGGAGGAACAAATCGACTTCAACCCCGTAGGGTATAGGGTTCTCGTTCCCCTAAAGGGGTCGGGAAAGGGGGCAACCGCAATAGTGGTTAAAAGATTTTTGGGAAGGCTCGACGAGAGCGTTCCCCTCGTGGATAGCTTCCCCGACCGGCACCCGGTGGTAAATCCTGTGGCGGTAGAGCTCCTCAAAGGGGTTCTTATCGAGTACCTTACCACCTTGGGGGAAAGCCTCTTCAAACTCCTCCCTTCGTGGGCAGATTGGTATCAGGAGACCTTTGTCGTTCCCCTCGATAAAAATCCCGTAGGGGTTCCCAAAAGTGTCTTAAAGGTTTTCGAAAAGCTCCGCAAAAGGGGAAAGGTCGAATACGAAAAACTCAAAAGGGAAATAGATTGGAAGGTTTTACACCTCTTGGAGGAACACCACCTTATAGAGATAAAGACCCTTTGGGTAGCCCCAAAGGTTGAAGAGGACTATTATCACCTCGCGGTGGACGATAGGGAAGAAATAGACCGCCTTGTAAGACGGGTATCCGAAAAACGCCGAGCCGAAATTTACAAAGTCTTGGAGATTTTTAACGAAAGGGGAAGCCCGCTAACGCGGGAGGATTTAATCGGAATTTCTTCCCAAACGATAGCCTACCTTCTAAAAAAGGGTATCCTCACGAAGGAAAGGAGTTTGCTAAAACCCTTTAGGAACAAGCCCCTTAAGGAAATCCCCTTAAGGGAGTATCCCTCCAAAGAACCGCCCGATAAGTTGCTTCTAAAAAACCTCTCCCCCGAGGAGAGGTTTGAAAAAATCGTTCCCTTTGCGGAGTGGTTTCTCCAAAACGGGAAGGACTTCCTGGTTTTGGTACCCGAGTATTCGCTTCTGGAGTTTTACGCCGAGAGGTTCTACCGAATTTTTGGAGACCGAACGGTGGTTTACTCGGAAACCTTACCCCAAAGGGAAAGGATTAAAAACTGGTTCCTCGCGGCGGAAGATTTTCCAAAAATCTTTATAACCACCCCGCAAAGGTTGTTCGCCCCTTTGAAAAACCTCGGGGGTATATACGTCGACGACGAAGGCGCACCCGCCTACAAAATGGAGCGGAGTCCCTACTTCAACCTCAAGAGGTTGGCCTTTGCATTGGCGAAACTCCTAAAGGGGAAACTCATCGTTTCCTCCAATCCCCCCAGTGTGGAACAGTTTTTAATCTCAAAAACCTTCGAGGTGGAGGAAAAAAGGGTAAAAACCCAAACGGTGTTGTTGGACGAAAGTAATCCCTTTGGGGACGGAATACTAGCCGAACTCCTCCGCAAAGGGGAAAGGGTACTCGTTCTCGTTCCCAAAAGGGGTTACTCCTATCTAAAGTGCCCCCGTTGCGGAAAGGTTTTGGAATGCCCCCGTTGCGAGTCATTTTTAACCCTCCAAAGGGAAGGTTATGCCGAGTGTTCCCTTTGCGGGTATAGAACCGAAGAACTACTTTGCCCCTCCTGCGGGGAGGAAACAAAACCCTTTGGATACGGTATAGAGCGGGTAAAGGATGTTTTAAAGGATATTGTCCCACCCCAAACGGAGTTTTCTACCACCCCTCCCCACTTCGGGCGGTTCGATACGGTGGCGGTGCTCTTTGCCGATACGATTCTATCGGTTCCCGACTACCGCAAAGGGGAAGAGTTCTTCAACTACCTTTGGAGGGCAAAGAACCTCCTCACCGAAGACGGTACCTTTATACTTCACACCCTCCAGGGGGAACACCACGCGGTAAAAGCCCTCCTCGAAGGGGATGAAAATACCTTCTACCTTACCGAGGTCGAATATCGGAAACTTTTGGAACTCCCACCCTTTGCGAGGCTTTACCTCGTCGCCATAAAACTCTCGGAGGAAAACGAAGCCTTTGCAAAAAACCTCTACAGGGAGCTTAAAACCCTCCTACCCCACGGGGTGGAGGTTTCCTTTTCCAAATCCCCCACCTTTAGGCTTAGGGAAACCTACCGCTATCAGGTGCTGGTAAAGCTCCCCTTAAGGGTGGAGTTCAACATATTGAAAAAAACCGCAAAGGTTTTGAGGGAGTTTAAAAACCGTTATAAGTTTGTCCGTGTAATACCCAACCCGAGGAGCACCTCGAGACTATGAACTTTTCCCCTTTTTGGATTTGTTGAATTTCTTCCTCAACCAGGAAACAAAAGAATCGCACTTTTGGGGGAAAAATTCGCAAAAGAAGTAGGTCGCCGAAATGGTTATAGCCAAAATCCCCCAAATGATACCCATATAGAAGATAGCCCACCGTTGGATTTGACCTATTTGTTCCATTTAAAGGTAATTAGTTAGGAAAAAACCCCTTCGGGTTCAATTAAACCCTTATGCCCTCCAAAGGTCTTAGGTACATCGTCCTTTTTTCGGTTTTGCTACTAATTACCTACCTTTACGGGGTGCATTACCTCCCATTCCGCGGTGAGGAGGCAAACCGTGTTCTTACCGCCTACGAGATGGTAAAGTCGGGCGATTTTTTCAACCTCACCCATTTGGGGGAGCCCTATTACGAAAAACCCCCCCTCTTTATGTGGGTCGTAGTTCTCTTTTCAAAGCTCTTTGGCTGGTCTCAGGAGTCGGCGAGGCTTATAAGCGTTTTATCCTCCTTCCTTACCGCCCTACTTGTCTATTTCTTCGGTAAAGCCATTTTTGGTAAAAAGGAATATGCCCTTACGGGGGCTTTGATACTGCTAACGTTTGGCGACCTCGCCCTGTTTTACGGCTATTGGGCTGAAATAGACGCCTTCCACATGTTCCTTTACTTTTTATCCGCCGTAGGCGGCTTTTTTCTTTTAAAGAAGGGAAAAACCACCCTTGCCTTCGCCTGGGCGGGGTTGCTTACCGCTTTGCTGTTTCTCACCAAAGGGATACCCGCCTTTTACCACGTTCCCCTAACCTTTTTGGTTTTGCTTATTTATTTCAACCTCTGGAGGGAAATCTTTACCTTAAAAACCCTCTACGGGTTGTTTTCCCTCCTTTTCCCCTTGGGGGTTTGGTACTTGAACCTGAAACACCCGAAGGTTTACCTAATCCACCTTTGGTGGGAAAGCTTTTCGAGGACACCCGTTGCGGAAAAGGGGGGGTTCCTTAAACACCTTTTGGTCTATCCCCTTTTAAACTTCCGCCAACTGCTTCCGCATAGTCTCTATATGTTCCTATCGGGGTTTTGGAAAAAATTCGACCTTTCGGGGGAAACAAAGCTCCTCCTAACCTTAACGGTGCTGAACTACCTCCCCTATTTAATCTCCCCCGGTGGAAAGGGGAGGTATATCCTGATAATCTTCCCCTACTTGGCTCTGCTCTTTGCAAAATCCCTAAAGGGATTTTTGGAAAGAGTCCCCTCCAAGGGTTGGTTTTTGGGAACTTATACCCTTTTGGGGGTTCTATTTTTGATAGCCGTCGCCTTCGGGTGGAAAAACGGTTGGTTCTTCAACCTCTACGGGTGGAAAAATTTCCTTTCGGTTTCGACCCTTTTGGGGTTAACCTTTGTTTTCATTTCCCTCTTTAGGGAAAAGGTCGACGTTTTCCTCCTAACGGTTCTCGGGCTGGCAATTTTTAAATTCGGTTACATAAACATCGATGCCCCCATAAGGGAAAAGCACCACCCCGAAAGGGAAATAGCCCTTAGGTTTGCTCAAAAAATCCCCAAGGGGGAAGTAATAAGATACCTACCCCAAAGGGTTGATATGGAACTGTGCGCCTACCTCGACTTGTTCACCCACGGGTGGGTTCTAAAAAATAAGGGAACCTACTTTGTGAGCGATAAAGCAAGCCTCCCCAAAAAGGGGAATTTCAAAATCCTCGACACCTATAAGGGGTGGTATTTGGGCATTTTTGACAACGAAAGGGTTAAATAAAACCCTATGCGAAACCTCCTAAAGGTCTTTTTAGTCGTTCCCCTTTTGGTGTTTTTCCTATCGTGTGCCAAAAAACCCGTTGTGGGAACGACCGAATTTACACTTATCACCCATAGTCAGGAGATAGCCCTAGGTAACCAAGCGGCGGAGGAAATCCTTAGAACCGAAAGGTTGGTAAAAGACCCCCGCTACACCCAAAGGGTGAAGGAGGTTTTCTACCGCCTGTTGAAGGCTCTACCGCCAAAGTTTAGAAACGCCTACGAGTGGAAGGTTTACGTCCTCGACAAAAACGAGATAAACGCCTTTGCCCTCCCCAACGGGAACATATTCGTCTACAAGGGCTTGCTCAACTTTGTTAAGAGTGATGACGAGCTTGCCGCCGTTTTGGGTCACGAGATGGCGCACGTTATCCTTCGCCACGGGGCGGAAAAGCTTTCATGGGCAACGGTGGCAAACCTCACCGGTCGGCTGATTCTCGGTAGGGTTTCCCCCCAATACAGGGGGCTGGCGGCAAGGCTTTACAACCTCGGGGTGAACGTAGCCTTCCTCCTACCCTATTCGAGGAGGCAGGAAAAGGAAGCCGACATAGTCGGGGTCTTGATAATGATGAGGGCGGGTTACAACCCCGAAGGGGCTATAAGGTTATGGAAACAAATGGTTAAAGAGTTCAAAGGCAAAGAACCCCCCGAATGGCTCTCCGACCACCCCGCAACCGAAAGGCGTTTGGATTACATCCGCAAGGTGGTTAAATTCCTCGAAGAGCACCCCCGTTAC
>CAZNBH010000068.1:0-4800 GCA_964571355.1 uncultured Aquifex sp. | reverse complement strand
ACCGATTTGGGGTTAATTACCTTGGCGTTTAACCCGCTAATACTCCTTACGGGGTTGTGGAGTTTTATAGAAAAGATAAGCGAATACCTTTTTCATTTCGAAAAACCCATAGAGGGTAACTTTCCCAACGTGCAAGTTTCCATTTCCGAACTCCAAAAGTTGGATTTGGAACGTCTATCCCACATGGTAGTAGGAAACAAGTTTTTACTCCTATTGGGGTTTTTAGGAATTTTTCTTCTAATCCTTTTTAGGTTTAGGTTTTTCCTGCTTGTAGCCCCAACCTTTTTAATGGGATTAATAGCCCTAAAGGGGGCTTCCCGTTTTGCGATGTTTTTAGCCCCCGTATTGGGAATAGGGATAGGTTTTATTTTCGACCTCCTTTGGGGTTTTCTTAAGGAAAAATTACCCACAAAGGTGGAAATCGGTTTAAAGATTTCCCTCTTTTTTGTCCTCGCGGGAATTTTAGCCCTCGCCAATAGGGAATCCTTTAGGTTTAAACCCGTTCCGATAATGAATTCCGACATAGCCTCCGCCTTTATAGAGCTCGGGAGGGAAACCCCTCCCAATGCATGGATTTTTACCTGGTGGGACTACGGGTATGCGATTCAATACTACGCCCGAAGGGCGACCTTCCACGACGGGGGTAGCCAATTCTCTCCGAAAACCTACTTCGTGGCGTTGGCTTTAACCTCCCACTCTCCCTCGGTTGGTTACAACGTAACAAAAACCCTCGAGGTGTGCGGAAAAAAATGTATAGAAAACCTCTTAGAGGAAGGCTACAAACCCTCCCAAATCAAGGAATTGTTTGTTAGTGGAAAACTATTAAAGGATAGGAAACCAACCCACCCCGTTTATTGGGTGTTTACAAAAGACCTAATTGGGAAGTTTTACTGGATTTCCTACTTCGGGAACTGGAATTTTAAAACCCTAAAGGGGAAACACGACTTTATATTTCCCACCTATTGCGTATCGGCAAAGGGTTTATTCAAATGCTACGGGGGTGGAATGGGGTTTCTGTTCGACCCCAAGAGGCTTTCGATTTACATAAACGGAAAATTACCCTACCCGGTTAAGTACTTCGCGGTTAGAACCCCTAATAGGTTGGAAATCAAGGAGAACAACTCCACCCTTTACGGGTACGGCTTGGAGGTGGTTTACACCTACCGACCGAAGGTTTACAACTGGTTTTTAACCGATTTGGGGGCTTTTGAAAGCAACTTCAACCAACTCTACATTTTGAGGAACGACGGGGAAAACTACCGAAAATGGTTCAAAAGGGTGGAGGAAAAATTCCCCGATTACGTTTTTTATAGGCTCTTTTAGTCCTCCACCCCTCTCATCTTTAGCTCCATATCGGTGGGGTTTTCGGCGTATTCGAGGGCGGTCTTTGCGCTTATGAGACCCTTGCGGTAAAGCTCGAGCAGGTGTTGGTCGAAGGTTTGGGTACCGTAAACCTCCTTTCCCCTTTCGAGGTACTCGTTGATATTTTGGAACTTTTCGGGGTCGAGTATAGCCTCCTTGATGAGGGGGTTGTTTACAAGGACTTCCACAACGGGGATAACCCCTTTTCTATCCTTACGGGGGACCAACCTCTGGGAAACAATCCCTATGAGGGAGTTCGCGAGCATCAACCTTATTTGTTCCCTGTTTTCGAGGGGGAACATTCCGATAAAACGGTTGATGGTCTCCTTGGCGTTTATGGTGTGGAGGGTGGAAAACACGAGGTGACCGGTTTCCGCCGCCTGGAGGGCTATCTTTGCGGTTTCCGCGTCCCTAATCTCACCAATCATGATTATGTCGGGGTCTTCCCTCAAAGCCGCCCTCAAAGCCGCCGTAAAATCGACCGTGTCCTCCCCGACCTCCCTTTGGATTATGAACGATTGTTTATCCTTAAACAGGTACTCTATGGGGTCTTCGATGGTAACGATTACCCTTTTGTAGAGCTCGTTTATCTCGTTTATGAGCGATGCCAAGGTGGTCGATTTACCCGAACCGGTGGGACCCGTTACCAATATTAAGCCGCTCGTGTGGGAAAGCGCCATTTTCCTGATAACGGGTGGGAGGTTTAGGCTTTCGAACTTCGGAATTTGGAAGGGGATATACCTTAGGGCTATGCCGGGTGTGGAGCGCTGCATGTAGATATTCGCCCTAAACCTCGCCAATCCGGGAAAGGAAGCCGAGGTATCCACCTGTCCCTCTTTTAGAAACTTTTGTTTTTTCTCCTCCTTCCCTTTGAGGATGTAGTTGACAAAGTCGTCGAGGTCCTGACGGGAAAGGATGGGAAAACCCTCGAGGGCGACAAGCTCCTTTTTCGCCCTCACGTGGGGTTTTATTCCAACTTTTAGGTGTATATCGGACGCGTTTAGCTCCAAAGCCTTCTTAACTATTTGTGTCAACAGCTCCGCCAACTCCGAGCGCCTCCCTAATTTTTTGTTCTATATCATACAAAATTTCCGGATTTTCCAAAAGGAATTTTTTGACCTGCTCCCTACCCTGACCGATTTTTTTGTCCCCGTAGGAGTACCAAGCCCCGCTTTTGGTCAGGATACCGAGCTCGGTGGCTACGTCGATGATGTCGCAAATCTTGCAAATCCCCTCCCCGTAGTAAATTTCGAATTCGGCTTCCTGGAAGGGAGGCGCCAATTTGTTTTTAACAACCCTTACTCGGACGCGGGAACCCTTTTTCTCTCCCCCCTCCTTTACCTCCCCTATCTTCCTGATGTCGAGCCTGAGGTCGGCAAAGAATTTCAAAGCCCTTCCGCCGGGGGTTGTTTCGGGATTTCCGAACATCACCCCTATTTTTTCCCTGATTTGGTTTATGAAAATCAGGGCGGTTTTCGACTTGTTCACCTCACCCTTTAGCTTTCTGAGGGCTTGCGACATCAAACGGGCTTGTTTGCCGACGTGCATATCGCCGATATTGCCCTCGAGTTCATCCTTGGGAACCAAGGCGGCAACCGAGTCGATAACCACGACGTCAACCGCACCGCTCCTAATTAAGGTTTCCGCTATTTCCAAAGCCTGTTCCCCGTAGTCGGGTTGGGAAATGTAGAGATTTTCCACATCTACCCCTATCCTTTCGGCGTATTTGGGGTCGAGGGCGTGCTCGGCGTCGATGAAAACGGCTATTCCCCCCTGTTTTTGGGCTTCGGCTATTATGTGGAGGGCGAGCGTTGTTTTACCGGAGCTCTCGGGACCAAATATTTCGGTAATTCTCCCCTTAGGGATACCTCCAACCCCTATAGCTTTGTCGAGGGCGTAAGACCCCGTGTGGATAGTCTCCACATTTATATGTTCGGCACTCTTTAGGGGCATAACTGCCCCTTTGCCGAATTTCTTTTCGATGAAGGATTTAGCAACTTCGAAGGCTTGAAGTTTTTCCTTATCTACGGGCATTTTTACCTCCAAAAGGTTTTAAATTACAAGGGACTACAAGAGGGGTTTTAAAAATACAAAGAACTAATTTAGGAAAGGAGGTTTTCGGAAAACTAACCTCCAATGGAAACCATCATTCGGTCTCAAATACACGGGGAACAACAAAGTAACCGTTCTCAAACTCGGGGGCGTTTTTTTCTATCTCCTCCCTCGGGAGGGTTTTACCGGGCTCGTCCTCCCTAACGGGGGTATTTCCGTAATCCAATACAAAGGGTTCAACCCCTTCGGTGTTAACCTCGTTCATCTGGTTGACAAACTCGAGGATATCCCCGAGCTGTTTGGAAAAGAGCTCCACCTCCTCCTCGGTGAGCCTTAGGCGGGCGAGGTAGGCTACCTTTAAAACGGTTTCCTTATCAATCATCGTTAACCTATTTTAAAGTCCCATTCAGGGTTTTCGTTTTAACCTTTCCCCAAAATGGTTGCTATGGATTGGGCAAAACTGCTGGAGGAACTCTATAAAAAATCCCTCCAAAGGTCGGTAAAAAAGGAGGATTTAATACCCCTGAAGGATATACCTACCTCCTACCTCCCATTAATGGTCTACTACGCGGGAAAGGTTAAAAACAACTTTTTCCCCGAAGGGCTCGAGTTTTGCTCGATAATAAACGCCAAATCGGGGGCCTGTTCGGAGGACTGCAAGTTTTGCGCCCAATCGAGGCATTACAACACCAACGCCCCGGTTTATACATTCCTCGACGAGGATACGGTTTTAAAGGGTGCGCGCTTTGCGGTCGAAAGCGGTGCAAAGCATTTTAGCCTCGTTCTGAGCGGAAAAGCGGCCACCGATAGGGAGATAAAGAAACTCGTCCATCTGGCGGAACTGATAAAAAAGGAGTTCCCCCAATTGGAATTATGCTTTTCTGCGGGAACCCTTAAGAGGGAACAGATAGAGAGGCTAAAGGAGGCCGGTTTTAGTAGGCTCCACCACAACCTCGAGACCTCCGAAAGGTTCTTTCCCAACATAGTTTCCACCCACAGCTGGAGGGAGAGATACCAAACCCTCGAGTGGGCTAAAGAGGTGGGAATAGAAACCTGCTCGGGTGGGCTTTTCGGTATGGGGGAAACCTGGGAGGACAGGGTCGATTTAGCCCTTACCCTATCGGGGTTGGGGGTGAACTCCATCCCCCTCAACTTTTTGATACCGATAAAGGGAACCCCTTTGGGGAACAGAAAAACCTTAACCCCCAAGGAGGCTTTAATAATTATCGCCATCTTTAGGTTCGCCAATCCTACTTCCGAGATAAGGCTCGCCGGCGGTAGGGAGAGGATACTGGGGGACTACCTCGGCATGGCAAACTTTATGGTCAACGCCCACATGGTGGGGGGATACCTCACCCGTGCCGGTAGAGACCCAAAAGAAGACCT